>CAYURV010000136.1:0-3387 GCA_964447115.1 uncultured Candidatus Bathyarchaeia archaeon | reverse complement strand
CTGTTAAGCAATATCAGAAGGCAGCGATCGCCAGCATGGAGGATCTCTATAAAGAATTTGAAACAGGCGAAAACGGTCTTTCCAGCGACGAGGCTCGCCGGAGACTTGAACAATATGGCCCTAATGCCCATCCAGTGGGCAAGAAACTTGGCTTTATAGTGCGTTTCCTTCTCCATCTCAAGAATTGGTTTAACCTAATGCTACTGTTGGCTTCAATACTATCGTTCTTCGTCGGAGTAACATCTAAAGACCCTAGCTCATTACAGGCCGGGTATGTACTGGTCGGAGTTGTGCTAGCTAACATTTTCTTCAGCATGATCCAGGAGTATAGAGCAGACAGAGTTGTTCAGACGATTAATAAACTAATCCCACAGAAAGCGAAGGTCGTCAGGGACGGCCAAGATGTACAAGTCGATGCCTCCGATGTTGTCCCGGGGGACATGGTCCTCTTGGAAGAAGGAGACGAAGTGCCAGCCGACATTAGACTTGTCAGCGCGTTCGAGGTTACTGTAAACAACGCTCCTCTGACGGGCGAGTCTAAGCCCCAACATAGGTTTGCTACTATTACCTTGGATGCGGGCATGCAAAGTCCGACCGAGTTACAGAACATCGTGTTCGCTGGGACGACCATCGCAACAGGGGTCGCCAAGGGCGTCGTCCTATTCACAGGCGGAGCAACTCAGATTGGGAGTATTGTATCCCTAGCCGGGCAGGTTAAGGAACCGCCCAGTGCACTCCAGAAAGAAATAGACCACACTGCAACGCTAACTCTTATCGTGGCCATTGTAGTCGGCGCTTCTTTCTTTGGGATTGCTCTTGGAATAGTGGGGCTCACTCTTGTGAACAGTATTCTATTCACTATCGGGGTCATGATGTCGCTGGTACCTCAAGGATTGCAGTTGACAGTCTCGCTCTCCTTGGCGCTGACGGCGTTCAGCATGTCCAAGCGAAATGTGGTGGTCAAACGCCTCTCTTCCGCGGAAACCCTAGGAGCGATGACCGTTCTCTGTGTTGACAAGACAGGCACAATGACGAGCGGCGAGATGATGGTAGAAAAAATATGGACCAGCGGCAAGGTCTTCCAAGTTACTGGGGACGGCTATAACCCTGTTGGATTAATTACCGGCTCCGACAGGTCGGACCCTAGAGAAAGAGCACAACTGACGAAACTTTTTGAAGTTGCTGCTTTTTGCAATAACGCCAAACTGAATCCTCCGAGCGATAAGCTGGGTAGGTGGACTATTTTGGGAGATCCCACTGACGGGGCGTTCCTAGTCTTTGCGGAGAAGGGTGGTTTCAAAGTGCAAAAGACTCTGGCAGAAAATCCCAGGGTTCATCTTCTCCCGTTTGAATCGAAGAGACGGATGATGACGAGCGTACACAGGGGACCGGACGGAAGTTTCACGGCATACACCAAAGGAGCATGTCGTGAGCTGCTTGACAGATGCACCCAGATCTACTTTGACAACCAAGCCGTACCGTTGACCTCGGAAATGCGGCAGACGATTCTTAGGCAGATGGACGATTTTGCCTCGCAAGGCTATAGGGTCCTTGCGATGGCGAATAGGCAACTATACTATAGACTACACGAGTCTCTCCATGAGACTGCCGCGGATGTTGAATCGGAGATGGCATTTCTCGGCATGGCTGCACTTGCCGACCCCCCTAGGCCCAGAGTGAAAGAAGCCGTGCTTGAGGCTCAGCGGGCAGGAATCAAAGTAATCATGCTCACAGGAGACTATGAGCTTACTGCCAAGGCGATTGCCAGTAGGATGGGAGTCATTTCTTCCAAGAACCCCACCATCGTCACAGGTCATGAACTCGGTAAAATGAGCCAATCGGACTTGGCGCGGATTCTGGAGGAGAGGGAAGTTATATTCGCGAGAATTCTACCCGAACAGAAACTGAGTATAGTACAGGTACTCAAGTCTAAAGGCGAAGTGGTAGGGGTGACCGGAGACGGTGTCAACGACGCACCTGCACTCCTAGAGGCCGGCGTTGGCGTGGCTATGGGAGTTGGTGGTACCGATGTCGCTAGGGAATCTGCCGATATGGTGCTATTAGACAATAACTTCGTTTCAATCGTTGAAGCTGTGAAATTTGGACGTACTGGCTTCGAGAATTTGAGGAAGTTTGTCGGTTATATCTATACTCACAACTTCGCTGAGTTGGGCACCTTTATTGCATTTGTACTATTAGGAGTGCCGCTTCCCCTTGCAGTTATTCAAATACTAGCGATAGACCTTGGAATGGACGTACTACCTTCTCTCTCGCTGATAATGGAACCACCCCAACCCGGCGTAATGGATAAGCAGCCCAGAAAAACGAACCGTCTATTGGACTTGAGGGTCTTACTCAGAGCTGCCTACATTGGGACATTAGTGTCGATGGTAGTGCTACTGGTGGCGTTCGGCATATGGGGGAAAGCCGGATGGACGTTCGGACAAAAGACGGTCGACAACCTGACAATCTATGCCATGGGAACGACAGCTGTAATGGTGGGGATAATGGCAGCCCAGATTGGAAACTTGTTTGCCACGAGAACTGATCGTGAATCAGCATTCAAACTGAGCCCGTTGAGGAACAAGTGGATTTTTATCGGCATCGTGGGCCAGACCTTGATAATGATACTAATAGTTTATCTTCCACTCTTGCAGCCCTTTTTTGGAACAGGTGCTCTCTCCTTAAAGGAACTATTGTTACTGTATTCACTGGCCCCTACAGTATTCTTTATCGAGGAATTGAGGAAATTGATACTGCGAAGGATAAATCGCTAGCAAGAAGGATTCAACCTTAATAACATGAAACATCATTTTTGTGTGGTCATATGGTCGACCTTTGGCAAGCAGTCGAAAGTGGGCCAAAACCGCCCGACACAATTTTCATCGTGATAGAGATGAATAGAGGCAGCCAGAACAAATACGAGTACGATAAGAAACTTAAAAGTTTCAAACTTGACCGGGTCCTTTACACTTTCATCCCCTGCGACTACGGCTTCATACCTCGGACCCTTGACGACGACGGAGATCCTCTCGACGCATTGCTGCTAATCAATCAGCCCACCTTTACCGGGTGCGTGGTGACGGCGAGGCCCATCGGGATAATGATCATGGAAGACGAGGGTAAACGTGATGACAAGATATTGGCCGTTTCCACGACAGACCCGCACTTCAGACACTTCAAAAATCTGGCCGATATTCCCAAACCTATGATATCTGAAATCACGTACTTTTTTGAACACTACAAGGAGCCGGAGGGCAAGAAAACAAAAGTTGTGGGATGGAAAGATGTCAACCAGGCAAAACGTCTTATAGAAAAAACCATGAACGAATACCGGGCCAAGCTAAAATAGCGACCTGCCTCTGCATGCTTCATTTATGCAAGATA
>CAYURV010000135.1:0-3394 GCA_964447115.1 uncultured Candidatus Bathyarchaeia archaeon | reverse complement strand
GCTTTCCTTGTCTCTGTAGACGTGAACGACTCCGGTGCCGTCTACGTTGAGTTGAAGGTTTCTGGCAAGAAGCCTTAATCCGGCATATGCTCCCTTGGGCTTCGCGCCTGAAGTGCTTGTGACAAAGCCGATTGCGCCATTTCTGAAGCGGAGAGTGACAACCGAGACATCTTCCACTGTAAAGTTGGGCTTGTCGGCGTTGAGCACGGTGGCAAACTCTGCGTAGACTCTGTCTGTCTCCCCAACCAGGAATCTACACAGGTCAAAAATGTGAGTGCTCTGCTCGAGAACTTGGCCGCCGCTCAGCTCCTTTCTCCTCCACCAATGATCAGGCCCTCCGGGTACGCTGCCCCAGAAGAACCCAGCGACCATTCCAATGGGTCCTCCCTCTTGCTCCAACATGGTCTTGGCTCTTCTGATTGCCTGGCTTTGTCTCCAATGGTAGCCCACCCACGTTTTTATCTTGCCTTTCTCAGCATCCTTTTGCATCTCTCTCGCTTTTTCCATCGTGAGCGCAATTGGCTTCTCGATGAAGACGTGCACACTTTTCTTGGCTGCGTAAGAGACTTCGTCGCTGTGAGCGAAGGGTGGAATCGCAACCCATTCAGCATCCAACTCCTCTTGATCAAGCATCTCGTGAAAATCCGTGTAAGCCTTAGATCGGTAGAAATTTGCCGCTTCTTTAGCCCTTTCCTCAACAACATCACAAATTGAAGTTATCTTGACATCAGGCATCTTCACAAGCCTTTCCATATGGTATCTCGCTATGCCGCCGGCGCCGATAAAACCTATTCTTAAGACCATATGCTTCTCTCCTTTTTGACGGAACTAGTCAGCCCTCTGTCCTTAAAAGTCTTTACCAGCGGTGAACTGGCATTTGGCACAGGTGAAGGATACTTGACGCATGAATTGTGCCCGTCAATGGGATACTTTCTTGATCAGTTTCTCCAAGTATTCCTTGGAGTTTGTGTACATTTCGTCTAGGTTTGGCTTCAGTTCCTTTTTTCCGCCTATGTCGATTCCAATGAATCCTTCATAGTGGTGCTTCCTTAAGGCTTTGAGGAGGTTTTCCCAGTCAACACTTCCTTTTCCGATCTGCAGATGGTCCTCGGTTAGGAAGTTGCTGTCGCTGGCGTGAACATAGAAGATTCGTTTCCCCAACATCTCTACGCATTGGGTTGGAGACATCTTCTGCGCTGCTAAATGGGCAACATCAAGAACTGCACCAAGATTCTTACTACCTATTTCCCGCATCAAGACTTCTAAAGCCCATGCGTTCGAAACGGTCTCCCATGTTCTTGGCTCAATGCAGAGCCTTAATCCATGGTCCTTTGCCATAGTGTTGCATTCAGCTATCGATGGAACTAAAATTTGCCTGAAAAACTCCCAGAAGTCAAACCCAGGTTCCACGTTAACCGAGGGTGGCTTATAAGAGAAGACAAACTCCTTGACGATGTCATATGGCGGTTCTACATGGATGGGAAGGTGAAAAGTGTCCGCTTGGACCATCCCGGTTTCGAAATAGGCGCCCAACTCGCAGCCCAACCTGAAATCTTCTAAGGCTTTGCGTCTCTTCCTTTGGTCAGTAGACATGAGGTCTGGAAGAACAGGAACGAAATCCATAAGCTTGACCCCGTCTCTTTCGCAGTGGTTCATTATTTTAGAACGGTTTTCTGCGACGGTATAAAGCTGCGAGCCGACCCCTTCTAACTCCATATATTGAAAGCCTAAGCGTGCGGCATCGTCAACCGCGGCCAGGGTCTCCCTCAGGTCGGGCACGTAGTGATACTTTGTTATGGCGTAAAGCCAGCACATCGAAGTGCTCCACCGCATGTCCTCTTTCTCCGCAAAATCTGGCTGTTGATACTGGGCGGCCAGTCACAACAGACCCCAAAAAACTACTTACTTTCTTTTGAACTTAAGTGTTTTTGCAGCCTCCACGAACGGGACTTCATAGCTAGTATTCCCTTGAGCCCTCTCCCCTGATCTAGGAAGTAGTTATGCAAGCACAGGACCGTAGACCTACATGCTTTGCTTTCTGCGTCTTGTTAGGAGCTTATTTATCCCGTTTATCATGGCTTCGACGCTTGCCATGACTATGTCTTCCCGTGCACCTCTTGCCGAGACCAAGTTCCCGTCCTTGTCTTCGACTTTTATAATGACCTCGGCGACGGCGTCTGAACCGCCGGTCAAGGCTTCGAGACGGTACTCTGTAAGCCTAACATTTGCTAGCTGATTCGTGATTTTCTGGATGGCTTTCATCGCTGCGTCCACGGGTCCTACGCCGGTCTCGGCGGCTATATACTCTTTCCCGTCAAGTACGAGCTTCACCGACGCCGTTGGGATGACCCTTATACCAGTCGTCACAGCGAAATCGGTCAGCTCAACAATCCTTTCCTCAGCAACCTCACCTATGACTGTCCTTGCCATCGCAAACAGATCGGCATCGGTCACTGTTTTACCTTTGTCGCCCGCCTCCTTGACGCGGTCGACGATCTCCTTAAGCTGAGCCTCTGTTGGACGGATTCCAGCCTCTTCAAGCTCAGCCTTTACGCCGTGTCTACCAGAAAGCTTACCTGCCAAAAGTCTCCTCCGCCTGCCAACTACCTCAGGTCTGAATGGCTCAAAGGTCAAAGGTTTCACCGTCACACCCCTCGTGTGAATGCCAGACTCGTGAGCGAAGGCGTTGTCACCTACGATCGCCTTGTTCGGTTGAACTACAACGCCAGTTAGCCGCGAGACAAGCTTTGAGGTTCCGTATAGAAGGCGAGTGTTCACCCCCGTCTTCTTCTTGTAGATCCGATGTAGTCCCATCACAACCTCTTCTAGAGACGCGTTGCCAGCCCTTTCGCCTAGACCGTTTACGGCTACGTGAACCTGATCCGCGCCTCCCAAGACGCCAGCCAGCGAGTTCGCCACAGCCAAGCCGAAGTCATTGTGGCAGTGAACGCTCAGTGAAGTCTTCAACACAGCCTTCAGGTCTCTGATCAGTTTCTCCATGGCCTGAGGTGCCATGATGCCTACTGTGTCTGGTATGTTTATACGGTCGGCTCCAGCTTCCTCCGAAGCCTTACACACCTTCTTCAAGAAGCCAAAGTCGCTTCGCGTTGCATCCATAGGCGAGAACTCGCAGATGAATCCGTGGTCCTTGATGTACTGGACAGAGTCAACCGTTGCCTCCAAGACCTGCTCGGGCGTCATGTTCAAGGCGTATTTCATCTGGACTTGCGACGTCGATATGAACGTGTGTATTGAATTGACATTGTATGGCATAGCAATGTCTATGTCGCTCCTCAGAGCTCTGGTCAGGGCACAGACTTCAGCCTTCAAACCCGCGCCCATAAGATCTTTCAAGGCTTTCTGCTCGCCCTGCGTTGCTGATGGAAAACCAGCC
>CAYURV010000134.1:0-3413 GCA_964447115.1 uncultured Candidatus Bathyarchaeia archaeon | reverse complement strand
GGATGAAGTAGTCTATCTCGTCAAATGAGACTATGAGGTATAGTTCCTCGTTTCCTAGGTATTCAACAAGCTGTCTGATCATCTCCTCAGGGCTTAGGCTCCTCGTCGCTATCTCAGGAGCCACCTTTCTGACGAGGTTCCCGTAAAGAACGTAACGAGCAGTCCCGTCTACCTTGCAGTTGACGTAGGCATGTCTCAGGCTGACCCCTTCCTTCTCCGCATACTCTGTTATCCTTTCGCCAAATCTTATTGTTGTGCATGTTTTCCCACTTCCCGTGTCTCCGATGACCTGCGTGAACCGAGGATAAGCTTTCCTGACTTCTTTGATCATGTTGCTGTAGATAGAGTAAAGAAGGCTCATCTGCTGGTCTCTATGGGGAAGCCGGCTGGGAATATAGTATGGGGAGAGCCTGTTTCTATCTCTGAAGATCGAACTGCTGAGCAAGGAGACCGACCTGGGTTGCTAGATAGTATTAAGCCTCGGTCCTATAAAGATATCAACTGGCCAAGGCGTTTTCGATACGACTTGAGACATCGTGGGTGGCGGAGAACCGATGTAACCGCATATAAAGAAAAAGAGATTAGGGCATTTTTTCAAGCGGTTTCACGTTGATGGCTGATGGTATAGTCAAAGGTCCAGGTCTATCGACTGGTGCTGCCCATCGGACTGCGTTCTCGATCACTTTGAGAACGTTTGGATCGTGGTAGATGGGGAAGGTCTCATGCCCAGGTCGGAAGTAGAATATTTTTCCCATGCCCCTGTAGAAGCAGCAGCCGCTACGGAAGACTTCGCCTCCAGGGAACCAACTGATGAAGATGATCTCGTCCGGAGCTGGGATGTCAAAATACTCTCCATACATTTCTGTGTGCTCAATCTCGTAATAGTCGCCTATGCCCTCAGCGATCGGATGCCCGGGCGCAACAACCCACAAACGCTCTTTCTCGCCTGCTTCCCGCCACCTGAGGCTGCAATTTGTGCCCATAAGTCGTCTGAAGATTTTTGAGTAATGTGCAGAATGGAGAACTATCAGTCCCATGCCTCCGCCCATTATTCTGTGATAAACTTTGTCGACGACAGTGTCGCTCACCTTGTCGTGAGCCATGTGCCCCCACCAGACAAGCACATCGGTGCTGTTAAGGGTCTTGTCGGTTAGACCGTGCTCAGGCTCTTCCAGAGTTGCGGTTCGAACCTCAAAGCCCGATCGGTCTCGTAGATACTTGGCTATGGCGCCATGGATTCCGTTTGGGTATATCTCAGCGATCTTCGGGTTTCTCGTTTCATGTAGGTACTCGTTCCAGACCGTGACTCGGATTGGAGTCCTCATTTTTCACACATCCTCATCTCAAGTTTAGCTCACTAGAAAATAACCCTTTCCATAAAGGGAAACATGGTCTTCTAATGGCAGTTTCTAGATGGTGGAGGCTTAGTAAAGGATACTTTTTTAAGGATGAATGAGCGTGTTTTCAGAAAAACAAAGGAAACATTGTCGATCACAGACTTGGTCTGTGCGTCGTGTTCCAGGGGCTCATATCTTGGCTGCAAAGATAATATGTTGTTAGACGACATGCTTACCCGCTGGTGTGAATATGATAAGGAAAACAAGGGATTGACAAGATATGGTTTCAATCCATATTGAAAAATCGACTTGAAAAAATATTAGGCGGAATGGGAAAGACACACCAGAAGGTATAAATTCTGCCTGTTCGTAGCATTGGCTTAGCTTTAGGGTGCCGTGTCAAAGTGGCATACAAATATTTGGCGAGGGCTTGGAGGAAACCTGAATCCTCTTATGTCCATGACTTGATGCAGGAAAGGGTTATTCTTTGGCGGAAGCAGCCTGTAACATTCAGGGTTGATAAGCCTACACGGTTGGATAGAGCCCGCAGGCTAGGGTACAAGGGCAAGCCTGGGTATGTTGTTGTCCGTGTCCGTGTGAGGACAGGCGGTCTCAGGAAACAGCGACCAAGGTCTGGTAGAAGACAGAAGCGTATGGGAGTTGCCAAGTATAAGCCCGCGAAAAGCATAAGGCTGATCGCTGAAGAACGGGCTGCAAGAAGGTTTCCAAACCTCGAAGTCCTCAACTCCTACTGGGTCTGGCAGGATGGACGGCACAAGTGGTTCGAGGTCATACTTGTAGACAGAACCCTCCTGCCTGAACTGAACCTTGGTAAAGGTAGAGGGCGGGTCTTCAGAGGCCTAACTAGCGCCGGAAGAAAAGTGCGAGGCTTGGTTTCTTAGTTCTTTTCTATCCTGAGTAGCAATTGGTTTCCAGAACAATCCCTAGATTCTTGAGAATGTAGATCGATCTTTATGCATGTTTTCTGCTCTAAGAAGTTGTTAAAAGACTATGGAAGGTATATGAGAACTGCCACAACGCATCCGTAACTGTCTTCTGGCACGTCTAAAGTTTCAATTCTATATTTTACTTCGCTGAGCTCAATTCCTCGAATCTTCGCCATTTCGTTGATCCTGTTCTTCAGCTTTTTCTTAGTTGTCGCTTGATTCATTATTCCATATGCTTCAGCCACAACGCCGTAACTGCCTTTCTTCTCGACGGCCCATGCCAGACCGGCGCTTATAGTCTCTCCGGTTCCTTCTGCCTTCGATATGACGGCGTGTGTAATCGTCCCTGCAGGTATAGGCTTCATTCTCGTCTCCTTGCAGTTTGGCGGGATTATCGAGCTCACCTTAACTAGGTTGCACTGGGCTATTCCAGCATTCTTCAAGGCGAGATCGAATGTGTTGAGACTCGAAACATTGCTGACCGCTTTACCGCCAGTTACGAAGAAAGCTTTCGGCATCATGTTGCTCACCACTAGTTGTTTATTCGTCCGTCTCCTAAGGGATTTCAGAATATTAGTCTTACGGTAGCTTTCGATAATTATATTTGTGCCGGATTATTATTCGGTGTAAATATATTACAGATCGTCTGATAATCATCTTAGGAGAGAAGAGTGGTATGAGCCTTCAACCACTTGTAAAGCGGAAAAGTACAAAAAGGATAGGAAAGGGCTTCAGCAAAGGTGAGCTCAGACAGTCAGGCTTGAGTTTCAGGGATGCGTTAAAGCGTGGAATCCCAATCGACATGAGAAGGCGAAGCAAACACGATCAAAACGTGAAGGCTCTGACAGAATACATCAAACAAGGCTCAGAGAAGGCTCAGTGACCAATCAAACTTAAATCTTGAGCAGAGAAGATATTGGGAGAAACTGGCTGTCCCATCGAAGATGTGTGACTCACTTGGCAAGGAACCTAATAGCCTATTTAGAGCTGAGCCTTCTGGCGCATGCAACAGAGGACTCGGACAAAGTTCTGAAAGCAGCCCAGAACCTTTTCCCAACCGACTGCTTGGATAAGATATTTTTTAGCAAGAATACTCTTAAGGGCGAGTACGGAAACCCCATAACGTTCT
>CAYURV010000133.1:0-3436 GCA_964447115.1 uncultured Candidatus Bathyarchaeia archaeon | reverse complement strand
TGAAGGACCTCTTAGACTCCATGGAAGAAGCGGCGGACAGCTGTGCCGATACAGGAGATTATATCCGAGTCTTAACCGTCTCATTCAAGTGAAGAGGAAAGCCGAAAATTCGTAGTTTAGTTCGGAAAAATCAGGGACTGACATGCCACTTCAACTATCTTATTCTGGCAGCTTCCTCAAGCATGGCTAGGCTTAACACGGTGACTTCATCTGGTTGAGAAGGGATTCGGATTTCGGGAAAATAGCTTATGCCGGATTCTTAGCCGGTCAACATCGGCTCCTTTGAAAGCAACTTATAGAGGACGCCTAGCTCTAGTTCAATGCCCAAATTTTTGCAGATTTCTTCGTCAATGGCTTTCCTAGTGAGGGGATCTGCAAATTCCTCAGGCAGAGGCTTCAATATTGATTCGGAAATTTTCTTGTCATCAAGCCTTTTTTCGTACAGGTCTAAGAGACTAGTCCTAGTTTTGCGGCCAAGCCTTCTAACATCAAGAATAGGTAATTCCAACAGATATTCCTTCTTGAAGTCCACCCAAGGGCCTTGCGTAACTTCTGCTAGCGATAGCAGTAAAAGAGTGCCGAAAGTAGAGTTTACCCAAATAGACAAAAATTTTGCAATGTCATCTTCCACTTTCACGGGCCACCATACGTTAGACAAGACAGGTTCATCCAAGTAACTCGCCAAGACCGTATAGGTGTTCAGTCGAGCCCTTTCGACAATCAAGAGCTTTCCACGTTTTCGCCACAGATCACGAGCTCGCTTGGCGTCTTTGGGTTCCAGGTATGCATTTGGTTTCTGAGAGACGGTTCTTATAGTGTTAGAATCGTACCCCCAAAAAGCTTTATAGATCGAGCCGATCTCTGTCTTGCTTACTTCAAAGATTGAATGGACCTGTCGCCTGTCGGGTCCTATTTCTCCTCCTAGCTTAGATAGAGTAGTTATTCGCACATCACCAACGATTCCCTGATCGGGGAGATAGATTATCCCCTTTCTCAGAAAGAGTATCGCTCTGTTAAGCTCCATCTGTGAAAAGATATTGTATACACCGAAATTGCTATTTTCTAGTTTGGCAGCATAGACTTCCCCAATCTTCTTCCCATGCAACTTGAGATGATACGGCGATACATTCGAGTTCTCAATGTCATAAAGCTTAGCACTACCATAAAGCTCCTTCAACTGCGTACCCAGATAAATTGATTCAAGCTCATTGGAAGGCTTCTTCCACAGATTTACAAAGAACGTATATTCAGACTCTTCATCCCTCTTCTTCTTTCTTGCAACTATGAGAACCTCGCTCAAATCAGTATTCTCGCTAAAGTTCCACTCATTATTCGTCTCATAGCTAGTTACTATGTACTCAACATGATACTTGCCCAAAAGCATCTCCCGTACTTTCTGCCAAGAAACGCCCGACAAAACAGCCCTCGGAAGCACAAGCCCCATCCTGCCATTCTCTTCCAGATATTTGTCAGCCACGAAAACAAAAACAGCCCCAAGCCCAGCCTGGCCAATGCCACTGAGATTCTTCTCCTTAAGCAGTTTGTTGAGAGACCTTTGCAGCTTTACCCTCTCTTTCTTAGGCAGTGAGCCAAACAAAAGATTGCCACCAACACTCCTCGTAAAAGGCGGATTCATTATGCAGATATGAAAACTGGGAAGCTCAATAGTCTTGACCTCCCTCTTTGAAACACTGACGCCTTCCTGCCCCCGCACTCTGGTTCCTCCTGGAAGCCTCATATCTTGACCGAGAAATGATGACGACAAAAAGTTCACACTTCCCAAGTATCTCTCTTCGCCTAATCTCAAGGCGAAAAGCTTTGAATCTCGCACCGGAATGGGATTATGCAGAGAAAGCACCGTTGCAGCAAGATGAACGGCGTGATGTAGAACATCAAAACCCCATATTCCCTCTTCAACAAGGTATCTGTGCAACTCATCAATCTTGAGGCTTTCGCTTTCAATCCTATGCTTTGCATCAATCTCCTTATAGATTGCTGAAAGGAGAGTGCCAGATCCACATGCAAAATCAACCACCCGAAGGGGTTCATTATTGTACGTCGGAGGAACGGTCTCAGCACTCAATCTAGATGGCAAGTTTATCAGAAGTCTTGCCAATAGCCGAGCAGCAGGAATCGACGTATAGTATGTTGCATGATACTTTACTAGATTCCCCAAGAGCAGCTTGTGGTAGATCCTTCCAAAAAGGTCATGCCTAAGCAGAACCTTAGAAGAAGATATGTCATAGGCTAGGTTGGCAAGGGACCTAAGCTGCCTATCCACAACAGCGCTTGCAGGTATATTCATGAGGATATTGAGCGTGATTTCTAGAACTGGCTCATAGTCGATGTTTTCGATTATATATTGCCAAGAGTTTTCCAGCTCTTTTTTCAGGTTTGCAGATGACATCAACGTTGAAAGCGTAGGAACTTCCTTGTGCGAGGCAGCTATGGTTTCATGGAAAACCATGGCGTCAACAAGCAGCAGTCCGGCAGTCGACACAAGCTTATGCACATCCTCTTTTTTCCCCATCCGATTCCTCCCCTGTTTCTTCCAATTCCAAGACCTCCTTTAAGCGTTCTACATTGATCGTAGTGGAAACCTTTGCGGCGAATTCGTCCAGAACCTCATTCATCCTTTTTATCACAGGTCCCATTATGTCTTCTTTTACAACTCGACTATACGCGCTCATCAGATATGTCAAAAGGTCATCAAAACCTACATCCAAATACTTCTCCGGCTTCGGCGCAACAGCCATCCACCTATCCAACCCAGCTCTATCTACATAAGAGAGAAAGCCAATATTGAACTTACCATCCAACAGAGCATCCTTTACATCCAACTGATTTGGCACAAGCTTTCCCAGCTTGAAGTCAGCATATTCTACCATGACACACAGATCGCACACATTGTTATCCAATCTTTCCTTACACTGTTCAACCAACGCATCCCACATCCCGAGTTTCTTTCCTTCGATGACTATCCTCACCCCATTCAGTTCTATAAGAACATCAGGCTCTGGTCTTCCGCCCCTCTTCCTCAAGACGACCTCACCCAAAGCCTTCAGCCCTCTCTCAGTCAGAAGCTCCGCCAATACAACGTTAAGATTCTCCTCTCTCAAACTCATTGAAGATTCTCAGCCTCAATAACTAAAAGTATCCATTACCTTTATAGCAATTATCCTGCAAAGTAAAAAAAGATTATGAGGGACTACTCCAGCCCTACGAGGGGTTCAAGAAAATCCAGTTCTGCTGCGCTACCTAAATTTTTTTCTCTCAGCAGCCTCCTCTAGTGCAGCTATTCCGGGCAGCTTCCCGCCCATTAAGAACTCGATAAGGGCGCCCCCAGCTGTACTGACGTAGGACACTTTGTCAGCAACACCAAGTTCTCCAATGGCGGCCACCGTGTGTCCTCCACCTGCTAGAGAGAAGGCCTTTG
>CAYURV010000132.1:0-3446 GCA_964447115.1 uncultured Candidatus Bathyarchaeia archaeon | reverse complement strand
TGGTTTTGCCTCTCGCCGTTGCCTGTTATCCGAAGTCTCCGCTAGTCCCTTCGGGCTGGGCAAGCGAAGGCAGCTCAGGGAACTTCTCTTTCATCCTTTGCTCCGTAACCAAGGCTGCTTCGGCAAGGATATTCTTGGCGTCTTCACTTGCTACCTCAATATCGGGCCCTATCCCCGCTGTGTGTCCTGCCTCAACAATGATGTCATTGAGGAACATGCTGATGTCCCCGATCTCCTTTTCTGCGTTCGGCAGTATTCCGGCGATCCCTGACCTGACGTTCTGAAGCACCTTGCTAGCGGGCGATAATGCCACCATGACATTGCCCATCTGGGTAACCGTTCTCAGCCTCAAAGTAACTCTTTCCAGTGCAAGCTGACCGCTCATTATGAAGTTAGCCATCTTCCGAACTTCTGCTAACTCGCTGGCGAAGATGTTGGCTCGTTGGCGCTGGTTTTTCGAATAGGCTTCGACGACCTTTGAGAAAAGGTACTTGTCTCTCTCGGAAAGATTGCTCAAAGCGTTCTCGAGGTATTGTATCTGGGCTTCAATTCGATTGGTAGCGACTTGGATCTTGGCCCTAAGCGAAGGAGTAGGCTTTAGGGCAGCTTTTATCCTGCTTCCATCCCTCTCTTCCCATTTCTTGATGAATTTAGATGACAACCTTTTTTCACTATCCCTCACGATTGTTTCACATTCATTATAGGCTAGCTATTAAGCTCAGAACATCCGTCGATACGCCTGCCTATAGCTATCAATGGAAGATTGCCGTTTATTTGTCTTCTCCAATGCAAAGAAGGAAGAGACGTCAGCCCAGATTTGCTAGAAAGATGCACGCTGAACAGGCTTCATGTTTGGTCTTTCTCTGTCTTCTTTCGCTAAGGTTTTCTTCTGTAGGCGGGTTAATGGAGCTTTCCGTCCCTCCCAAGACTGAAATGCTATCGGTCGAGTCAAGCTTCCCTTCAAAACGGTCGAAAGCTTCCGGGAACTTATCCATCCTTACGCTTCCACATAACGCTTTTGACGTTCTCATGCCAGCCTAAAACTCTGAACAAAACCAGATATTCGGCAATCAGGGCTAAGCTTGAGCCTTACCTTGGCTTTCTCTATTTCGCGCGCGCATTGACCTGTTCAAAATGTAGAACACTTGTTCTGACATCTGGTATTAAATAGCCCCATATTCCTTATTATTACGTTGAAACGAAATGTTGGTAAACATTGACCTAAATATTCAGCACATGAAAAAGAAAAAGTACCTGTTCCAGATTTCTGCAATAATGACAGCCATAAGTCTCACCCTAACTCTTTCGAGCTTCATCTCGTTGTCCTCTGCTGACGTTTCACTATTCAAGAACGTGGAGGTTTCTATTCAGACCAGCAGTAACCTCTCTGACTACTTCACTGTCTCCGCATTCAACATGAGCGGTTACATGGTCGCATCATATCAAAGTCAATACCCGGCGGCGTCTTTTGAGCTTCCAAATGGAGAATACATTTTCACGGTCCTTGCAAGCCAGTACTATCAGAATTATTACCCACAGTCGACTATTGTCGAAAGTTCTTCAACTGACCCAAGTTCCGGAGTTGACAAAACGGACCCTACTATGCCTTACAGGTACAATGAACCTGTAGTGGAATACGGTTACTCTGTTCAGCAAATCTCTGGGTCAAAGACCATTACAATCTCAACCCTGAATGCCACATCTCTTCCCTTAACTTCACTTACCATAAGCGTCGTCTTTGCTAATGGAACTGGCGCTGAGGAGGCTTCCGTCTATGCATCGCCTCTTGGAGGATACTATTGGGGTTATGAAAGCAACTTTGTAATGTGGAACACAACGAATTCTGACGGTATAGCGACTCTAATCGTGCCCAATGTGCCTGTTACGGTCAACGCGTGGCTTTGGGTACCCGTGAACCTGCCGAAGAACGAGGCGACGGTTACAGTTGAAGTTGGAGGTGAAGAGGTGAATGTTACTGTCTACTGGCAGCCAACGTATGTCGGATTGGCTGGTTCAGCCCTGATAATCCCTCCCCAAACAACCGCGTCGATCAATCTGCATGTTCAGCAGCCTGACTATTGGGTGACGCCATTAACAGCAAGAGAGATGCAGACTGGAGTAGCTACAGCACCGACAGCAGGGGGTGAAGCAACCGTCTCTGCGATCCCAGCCTCAGTGTACCAGCAACAACAGAGAAACCCGCTATTACAGAACTATCAAACTCCAACGAATACTCCAACGAACTCTCAAACGACGTCGCCTAACTATTGGGACATCTTCACAGGAAACATTTTACCCATATCAACCGTAGCCTTTGCTGCGCTTGCACTATCGGCAGTGAGCATACTGATTTCAGCCAAAATTAAGAGACAGAAGCAGGCGCTTGATCGGCCATAGTTTAGCTAGCTAACTCTAGTCCCCATTTATTGCTTCTGTTCCTTCTTTTTGACCAAACGTCTGTCAATAGAGCCGCCTAAAGCTCCTAACCCAGCAGATATTGCCACCCAAGGCGATTAAGCCTACTGAAAAGAAGCCATACTGTTATCGCTTTGCCACATATTTCCCAGTCACTTTGGCGGCAATCTGCGCCCACTCCCAGAGACGCTGAGGTTGATACCTTACGGTACTGATGTCTTTCATGTGTATCTCCACGATACAGTTCTTTGCTTTCTCCAGCTTCTCTTCCATGTCCTTTCGCACTGCTTCCGCATCCCAGACCGAAGCGGCAAGGACCGCGGGATTAGGCTTCCAAGCGAACACAATCTCGTCCCGAATGTTTTCAACAGCCTTGTCAAAGTCTATCCAAGGGCTCATGGAGATCTTACGCAATCTTGGGATGTTCTTTTTGATGATATCAACCTTATGATGAAGAGGCTCACAGCAACCGTAGAAGTTGTATCCGAACCTTTCATACCATCTAGCTTCATGCCTCAATGCGAACTCTTCATGCATTGCTGGAGACAGCGCCGCAAAAATCTGGGCTGCTCCTATTCCCCAAAATTTCATAGGAGGAGCCTTCAGAAGTCCAAGCCTTTCATACTGGTCCAGTCGATGAAGCCAGGCGTTAACCATCCTGTCAATGATGCTATGCACATAGTCGGGTCTTCGAAACATGTCCGTTATGATCTCCTTTATTCCCGTCCATCGGATAATCTCGTCCCACGGTGTAAACCAGAACGAGGTCTCACTTTCGGTGCTTTTCCACGGGTAGATTTTCTTTTCAATGGGCATTCCGAGCTTTTCTACAGGTAGAACGCCATCAAAAATCTCGCACCGCATCTTGTATTCCTCTTCCGTTCTCTGGGCGTCAAATGTTACCCTGGGCATTTTGATCTTCTCAATGTCTTCTTCATCTCTAATCTGCACATGAAAATGACGGGAGTACACGTCACTTTTCACATCAGTTCTGGCAATATCCACTTTCTCGGTGATGCCGAAGCCGGTAT
>CAYURV010000131.1:0-3464 GCA_964447115.1 uncultured Candidatus Bathyarchaeia archaeon | reverse complement strand
AGGAGACATTAAGGATTCTAGTGAAGGAAAGCAGGAGTGAGTTGGAGAGCCGTTACAAAGGAAAGGGACTATGGAAGGAACCCGCAGCAGTCTACATTGGACCGGCGGGAGAGAACAGGTCTCGAATAGCAGCCGTCACAGCAAAATGGGCGCATGCGGCCGGCTACGGCGGATACGGAGGGGTGATGGGATCAAAGAACTTAAAGGCGGTCTTGGCTAAGGGCACAGGTCCTTTGCCCGACGTTGCCGATATGAAGAGGGTTGAAGACATCATCGACATAGTTCTAAGGAAAGACTTTAAGAGTACCACTTGGAGACGCTGGGGCACGGGTGCTGCAGGCTATGATGTCGGAGCCCGTGTGAGCTCAGAGCCCGTGAGAAACTGGCAGGAAGAGTGGCATGACGAGAAGACCTTTGGCGTGAACGAGTTTGAGAAGTTCTGGGTCAAGAAGTATTGGGGAGACTTCGGCTGCCCGACAACGTGTCTAAAGCTCGCCGTTGTCAGAGAAGGCCCCTTGAAAGGCGCAATAACCGACAATCCAGACTACGAAAACCAAGCCTACCTTGGACCAAACCTGGGCATATTCAAGGCTGAAGAGAATATCTACCTGACGGCGCTTATAGACGATCTCGGTCTCTGTGGCATACAGGCTGGAAACGTTCTCGGTTTTGCTGCCGAGCTCTACCAAAGAGGCATACTTACCAAAAAGGATCTAGGCGGAGTGGAGCTTAAGTGGGGCGACGTCCAAGCCTTTGCTGCTTTAATCAAGATGATAGCAGAAAGGAGAGGGATCGGTGATATCCTCGCTGAAGGCACTCATAGAGCTGCTCTGATAATAAGTAAGACTAAGGGAGTGGATGTTACGCCCTACGTGATCACGGCTAAGGGAATAGGCATAGGTGCGCATGGCATAAGGAGTGGAGAAGATTACCCCGCTTTAGAGTCTTATCCTTGCTCTGTGCAGGGAGGCGACCATACGTCCACAGCGTTCCTTCCGCTTGACCATGAAAACAGCGAGCTTCGGATGGTGCTCTACGACTCAGGGGTCTTCTGTTGGTTCAACTTCTTCAATGAAGAAGCTCGGAATTCCCTTTGGGATCTCATCGAGGCAGTGACTGGCTGGAAGATAGGCGTCGAAGAGTGGCTAAACGTAACGGCGCGAAGAGTATTACACATTCAAAGAGCAGTCTTGCTCCTTGGAGGACCCGACTTAAAGTGGACCCCCAAAACACACGATGACATTCCAGCAAGATGGTACCAGCCCTTGGGCGAAGGCCCGTATAAGGGGAAGGCTGTAGAACGCGGTAAGATTCAGGAAGCTCGCGTAGAATATTATGAAGCTATAGGCTGGGATGAGAATGGCATACCGGAGTCTGAGGAGCTTAGACGCCTCGGCCTGGACGATGTTGACAAGCGAGTTAAGAAATTGAGAGAGCTGGAATAATAATACGACATAGTGACCTGGGCCTTGTTGCTCAATATGGTGAACCGTATGTTATCCTTAGTAGGTAACTTTAGGCCAAAAGGTTCAACTAAGATCAGTGCAAGGTCGACGACACTGCCTTTCAATGTTTGGGCTGCGAAACCTCTAAAAAGGGTTTTCAGGGATGAGTTGCCTAGGGACGAATCCATCGGCAGACCTTTGGAGCTGAGTTGTGCTCGAAACGAGGCTGAGGGCTGTGTTTTCGGGATTAGAGCTGATATGTCTATCCACGTTTTAAGGCTTGATGCTACAGACCTTACATCAGGGAAAAACGTCATTTCTAAGGCAAACATCCAGCTAGGCTTTATAGGATTCGTACCCGTGCCGAAAAATACTAGTGACACACCCGTGGAAGAGCTTGAAAGGCTCGCGCCCTTTGAAGCGCCGGACCCCATACTTGACCGGAAATATCTGGACATCATGGCAAACGAAACTCAACCTTGCCACTTCAAAATTTATGTGCCGAAAGATACTGCGCCCGGTGACTATCATGGGCAAATCAAAATTTCGTCGCACGAAGGCGAAATCGTCCTCAATGTTCTTCTACACATTTACCCAATAGAGTTGCCTGACCACAGAAGCCTTTACGTAACCAACTGGTTTTCAGTTGACAAGATAGCCTCGGTTCACAATGTCGAGCTGTGGTCTGAGGAATTTTGGAGGGTTCTAGAAGCCTGGATAGCACTCATGTCCGAATATCGGCAAAACGTTTTCTGGGTTCCATTGGACACAATCACAGTGTCCTATAAAGATGAACATTATAGATTCGATTTTTCGGTTTTCGATAGATACATTGAACTTCTTATGAGGTACAAAGTCGACAAGATCGAGATCACACATGTAGCCCATTTCAAGCAGTGGGGCGGCAAGGAGATAGCCCTCAAAGACTTTAGAGTCATAGGTCCTGAAGGTGTGAAAACTGAAAACGGTGCTAAGATATTACCGTATCTTCTGCCCATCTTAGAGAAACATCTTGCCGAAATAGGCTGGCTCGAGAACGCCCTTATACATGTGGCTGATGAGCCCACTGAGGACGGACTCAAGGCTTGGACGAACCTATCCAAATTTGTACGTGAGTATGCGCCACGCCTTAAGAGAATCGATGCCATCGAAACCATTGGGTTCGAAGGCCAACTAGAAGTGTGGGTTCCTACACTTCATCACTTCAACGACTGGATGGACCATTATCTTGAAGCCATGAAGGATGGCTTCAAGGTTTGGTTCTACACATGCTGCAATCCTAAAGGCAGCTATCCAAACAGGTTCTTAGACTACCCCTTGCTAGATACCCGAGTCCTCCACTGGATAAACTACGCCTATGGTCTCAAAGGCTATCTGCATTGGGGGTTCAATTGGTGGCGCGATGACGCCTTTGGCGAACCCGATCCAAGCCTACCTCCAGGTGATACCCATATAGCTTATCCTGGACAGAATTGCCCATTGTCCAGTCTTAGGCTTGAAGCAATGAGAGATGGGCTGGAAGACTATGAGTATCTCAAGCTCCTAGAGGACGAGATAGCCAGCGTCAGGATCAAACTTGTGGGTCATGCCCTTTCAGAGCCATTTGAGAGAAGGGCTTTAGAGATCTGCAGGAGAGTTGTTCCGAGCATTACAGGTCACGCCAGGGATACATCCGTGCTTTTAGAAGCCAGAGAAGCCATAGTCAAGGAAATCACAGAGATTAGAAAGAGACCGTTTGCTTTGGTTCTGACGGAGCCTTCAGAATGGAAGCCCGTTGTCAAAAACTCGACCACGATAATAGTTAAAGGAGTCTGCGAGGATGGCTCGCGAGTAGACGTGAATGGCAAACAAACTGAGCCACAAAATGGTTACTTCTCAACATACACCTATCCGAGGAATGGAGGCGAGGTTACTGTCCGAATTATAAAGGATGGTTTTGAGAAAGTGATTACGAGGAGGTTTAGCGTAATCACCTGACCTCTAAGAAGACGAGCATCCGAAAGACACTTTATATAACAG
>CAYURV010000130.1:0-3502 GCA_964447115.1 uncultured Candidatus Bathyarchaeia archaeon | reverse complement strand
TACCTCAGGAATCCCAGAGTACGATAGGGAGATTGGATGAAATATTCTGGCGAGAGATTTCCGCGATGGAGTCTGGAAGGATGCTGGCGGAGGTTAACCCTGTGGGCGGATTCGAGAAGGCAAACGCCGTTAAAGCGATAGTCGAGAAAGTCGGCGCCGACATGTCAGACATAATGTACGTTGGTGACAGCATTACCGATGTCGATCCCTTCCGCTTGGTCAGGGATGGCGGGGGACTAACGGTCTCCTTCAACGGCAACAATTATGCAATAAGAGAGGCTGAAATCGCCGTCTTGTCGCACCACACCATCGTGATCTCCATTTTGGCTGAAATTTTCAAGAAGTTCAACAAAGAACGCGTGATCCAAATAGCAGAAAACTGGTCGCCACCCTCTCTTCAAAACCTTTGCAGACCATCTCTCCTGAGTCGGTTGAAAATTCTGCCCCTAGAGAAAACTCCTCAAGTCGAAAAGATAACATCTGATAACAAGGAACGGCTGATGCGAGAAAGCAGCGCCTTCAGGAAGACTGTTAGGGGAGAAGCCATTGGTGGGCTGGGGTAACAGTAGTGAGTTAGGCGGACTGTCTTGAAAATGCCCTTTTTCGGGTAACTATAGCAAATAAGTAGTGGTAGCGGGGAAAGACAAGTGGAGGATGTTTACGGCGAAGCATTGACATCCTACCAAAAGGCGCAGAAGAGCCCGTTACGATTCGCCGTCAAGATGGACACGAGAATGGATCGACTTGCTGATGGTTACTCCCAAAGAGATGGAAGGGATTTGTAAACCTCTGGGCTGGGTTTTAGAGAAAGTGTACGAATCTGGAGACGGGTTGTACGGAGCGATATTGAGGAAAAGAACTATTATGCGGAGTAAAAGGGCTAAGGGATGAAAATTGACAGTGAAAGGTCTAAGACTCGAGTTGCTGAGACGTCTCTGTAAGACTTGGGTTGTTCAGAGGCTCAAGCATATAGACTTATCTGTTGTTCCTAGATGGCTCGGCCCTCTCGTCCCAATTGGGTCCAGATATCAACATTCAACGGCCGTTGGAAAGCTTTCTTTGCTAGTTTCAGGTGGGACTGAGCATGATCAGCTTCTCCTTACATCTTCCGCGGTTCTGCATGATGTAGGCAATGGACCGTTTCCTCACATCTCAGATCGGTTAATGGAGGAGATGCTGGGGTTCAGGCATGAAGGGGCGGTAAAGTTTACCTTCGAAAACAGCCCTGTAAACGATTCCTTGGTCTTAGAAAATTATGGTTTGGATCTTGATGAGGTCTCTGCCGTCGTCAGAGGTGATCATAAACTTTCGCCTCTAGTGAACGGTCGACCTGACCTTGACAACTCGGATAATATATACCGAGGTATGATGACGATTCCAGGCAGGCCTTTGGGCGTACCATCGTACCGTCCCTCAGAGATTGCTGCCTCCATGTCTCTCGAAACTGGAAAAACTGAACTATCCGAGAACCTGCGAAAGAGATGGCTTGCTGACCGAGAGAAAGTCTACAGATACCTATGGGAAAACGGGCTTAATGTGGTCTGCTGGACGATGCTTGGAAGAGCCCTAAGGGTCATGAAAGACGAGATAACCCCGAGGTTCTTCTTGATGACCAACCGACAGGCCTTTGATCTCATAAAATTGAGGCTGCCCAAACTGGCAAGGGGGTTGAAAAATAACCAGTACAAGATCGTTCTGGATAGAAGTTACCGTTTGTTTAAAGGCGAAGCCCGGAAGTTCTTAGATCCGAAGAATCTCAGAAAAATTGAGGAGGAGTTATGCAGGGAATTTAGCCTCGAAGACTGGTCCTTAGGGTTGACGGTGGATAAGCCGCGTATTAGAGCAGAGGATGGTCATTGGCGGGTCTATCTCGTGGTTTACGAAGGCATTGAAAAGCCTAAAGGGCTTCTTGAAGACATCCTATCTAGCTCAGACACCTTTCCACACTAGAACTAGAAGATCTTGCGACATCACGGAATCACAAAAAGCATTGTACCGGTTCTCTTATTCTGAACCCGACTCCCATCTTCTGGGCTAGCTGCCTGACTTCATCAATGTTAACTTCTGGAATGGCTACAGTCGTCACCTCAATATCGAAGCTCCCTTTCGCTTTCTCGATGAACTCTAGGACGCTTTCGTAGGCGTCACCGAGCTTAGGCCTGCAAACACGGTTGTAGACCTCCTCATTGTGAGCGTTTAGACTTACGCTAATCTTGTTTATGCCTGCGGCTTTCAGCTCTCTGACCACATCTCGCCCCCTGTTAAGCAGACATCCGTGCCCGTTAGTATCTAACCTTATCTTTGTGGCTTTCGCATGATATTTCCCTATCCATTTGGCGACCTCTAGAAGAAGGTCTAGACTTTCCATGGGTTCACCAAACCCGCAGAACACGATCTCGCTCCAGTTTTGCGCATTTATGACCTCCTGGAGTGCGAGCATTACCTCTGAAAAAGTAGGTTCTCTCTTCAGTCTAAGATTGAAGCCGCCTACGCCGGTCCAAAAGTTTCTTATGCAGAAGTAGCAGTTGTTTGAGCATTTGTTAGTTATGTTCAGGTAGAGGTTGTTCCCCAACCAGTAGACTATGCTAGGTCTTTTCTCAATGGGCATCAATCACTTTCATCACTCATTGGAGGATATGCTATAAAGGGATGATGCCTAATATTAAGCATCTCCGAAAGTCTCCCGAGTAAAAGGGTGATGGTTTGTGGACCTTAAAGAGGACCTGAAAAGACTTTGCCAGTTAGGAGTTGAGTTCGGAGCATCAGAAGCCAAATCGATCAAAGCAGAGGATGTCGTAGTCAGCGATTGGGTGCGGCTCAAATGTCAATATGGATGCGATGGTTATGGAAAAAGCCTGACCTGCCCACCATACAGCCCAACGCCTGAACAGTTTAGGAAGGTTCTCAAGGGTTATGAATGGGCTGTACTTTTGAAATTCGGTCCGAAAGAGCGTGAAATCGACTGGAAGGACCCGCATGACGTTGTGGTCAGATTGGAGAGAGAAGCTTTCCTCATCGGCTACCACTCATCCTTCGGGGTTGCCTGTGGACCCTGTCCACATTGTGAGGAATGCAACCTGAAAACATGTGTCAACCCCGGCTTAGCCAGGCCGTCCATGGAGGCCTGCGGCGTCGATGTGTACTCAACTGTGCGCAAGGCTGGTTTTACCCTAGAAGTTTTGAGGAGTCGAGACGAAAGACCCACCTATTTCAGCCTTCTACTCGTTCAGTGATATGCATAGACCGGTAAGCAGAGGAGCCTTAAGCCAATGGGCATCAGCTATTTATCTCTATTGTAGGACTTTGTATTAGTATATAGGTAGGGTGGTCTCCTCGTGAAAGTTGACATCGAAGATACTTACGCTGAAGCTTTTGACGGTTTATACTTCCGGATTCTCATCACAGCTGACAATGAGGCTACACTCAAAAGAGCTGCTCAGGATTCAACTACAACGCCTTCAGTGGTCGTCGGTAGGACAGATGCGGGTGTCGAGAGTTATGT
>CAYURV010000129.1:0-3511 GCA_964447115.1 uncultured Candidatus Bathyarchaeia archaeon | reverse complement strand
TCTTAGCCATAATCCGCAACCTCTTACCATTCCATCTGAAAGTCTGAGTCAAAAAATAGTATGCATGACTATGCCTTAATCATTTTTGGTCACTCAGATGTGAGTAAAAATTTTCAATAAAATGTCAGCCTTTACATAAGCCTTTCTCCCATCACTTATCTCTTACTCTTCACTGATAACACCCTCTGGCACTACCATGTCATCTCCCCTAAAAGGGGAGAAATGGGCTGAGCTTAGGTCAAGGTATATTTTCGTCGAAACTTTAAAGATGGCTACATGTGAAGCCTATTGTTACATTTACAGGAAGAGATTAACAAAGCCTATGAAGACAAAGAGAAATGGGGACTCTGGCTAGAGATATTAATTAGAACATGTAATGATCCTTTCATTCTGGGCATTGGAGAACACTTTCTATATGTGGGAAGGAAAAGTGAATACAGGCTGGATAAAGATTCGGCAGTATTATTTTTATATAGGTCATTCTTTCTCGGAATTCTTATTAGCTTCCTTCATAGTTCTTAAGAGAGTAGAGGATTGGTGGACCAGATGAGCATTGTTTTCTGAGACTAACATTACAGATCTAAATCGATTCTTATTCTTAACAGGATTCTTATCATTCAACTTGGAAAAGGGAGGTGATTGTGTTTGCCTGAAATTAGCATAAGACCTTTCCATGAAAACGATGCCAAGGAGGTGTATGCCATGCTCAAATCCACTGCAGAGGTACATGTTGCAGGTTTGACGTACTCTGAAAAAGGGGTCGAAGGCTGGAGTGCGACCCGTGCTCAAGATGTGATTCTAGTAGCAGAAGTTAATCGGGCAATTGTGGGTTTCATAGCTTCATAATCCGGAGACCCGGAACCGGGTGGCGCATACATTGACTGCTTGATTGTCAAGCCTGAATATAGAGGAAGAGGGATTGGGCAACAACTACTTGACGGGTGCATATCTTCACTGAAGGATCGCGGTGTGGTATTTGTACATCTCCATGTTAGATCGGATTATCCTCGATCAGTAAATTTCTGGGATAAGAACAATTTCAAAGGGAAAGAACCATTACTTTGGCTGTACAAAGAAATCTGAGAAAATGTTAGGTCTTACACAAGACTTTAATAGTCAAAAGGTAAAGAGCCGATGCGCGGTTAAATTATTAAGGATTATTGCCGATTTATCTTTCTCTCATGAGCAAAGCGACAGTGATCGGAGTAGGCAATCTAGGTTCATGCATAGCCTACCAAGTCGCCAACCTGGGACTTGTAGACGAGCTTATCCTAGTTGACATCTACCGTGACTTGGCTGAGGGAAACGCTGCTGACATCGAGCAAGCTCTGGCTTTCCGTAGTCACTTGAGAGTCAGATCTGGGGACTACAAAGACGCTGAAGGCTCGGATGTCATCGTCGTGACAGCGGGGAAGCCTCGGACTCCGGAGATGAAGTCAAGAATAGAGCTCCTCGAAGTAAACAAGAAGATCATTCAACAGGTTGCTTCAAACCTCAAAAAGATGAAAAACGAACCGATCGTTGTGACCTTAACCAATCCTGTGGACATAATGAACTTCCTAATGTGTAAGGATACTGGGTTCGATCGGAGAAGGGTTCTTGGAAGCGCTGGCATGCTGGACTCATCGAGATTGAGGACTGTGCTGAGCAAGAGATACTCGGTCTCGGTCTTAGACGTAGAAGCGTACGTCATAGGCGAACATGGAGACAGCCAAGTCCCAGTCTTCAGCCAAATCCGCAAAAAAGGAAAAAGAATGGTCTTCAACGAAAGTGAACGAGCTGAGATTATTGAAGAACTGAGTAAATCAGCAGAGGATGTGATAAACAAGAAAGGTGCAACTATTTTCGCTCCTACAAGCAACACAGTAGACATGCTTCAGATGATACTTGGAGACGAAAAGAGGACCGCAGTCTGTTCCGTCGTCTTAGAGGGCGAATACGGGCTGAAAGATGTCAGCATAGGGGTTCCTATTGTACTTGGACGGAAAGGAGCCGAAAGAATTCTAGAATGGGAGCTCGACGATGAAGAGAGGCAATCCTTCTATAAAGGCGCCAAATACATAAAAAAAATGTTAAATGAAATCATTAGCTCATAATGGTTGCATTAAACCTAGAACTCTAAGTCAAGCCGTTTCAAAAATACTAGCCGTATTCCAAAGGTACTGAAAGTAGTCTCTAGCGAACTTGACCAAGCCTAGGTGATCTGACCATATGATTAAGGAGGGCTTTTTTTCACCCAAAATGAGAAGCGCCTCACGACCATCAGCGATGATCCCGCCGCCGAACATGCTATCTCTTACTCGAACCTCGCCGATATTCAAAAGAGTTTCTAGATCAAAGGTTTGGTCTCTCGAAATCATCACGAGAAGCTTCACATTTGACTCTACAAGACCCTTGAGTAGAGGTAGAACAGCATCTACGAGAGGCTTAGTTAACGTGGGGACAGCGACCATAAGCTCAGTCCTTGCGTTCCCTATCATATCTTTGAGCTTTGCGATGGCGTCAAACTCTCCCCTGAGTATCCATACGTCCGGTTTCTCCCTAATCTCCCTCTTTTCATAGAGGGGTTGAAGCTCATCGAGCACCAATTTCTGCCAATCTTTAATCATTTTCTCAACTTGCAGCCTCTTTCCCTCAAGGGCCTCAATCGGAGACTTCGGATAGTAACGTCTTGGCCTGCCAGGACTGGTTTCTATCCAGCCTTTCCTCTCCAAAGAGTTGAGAACCTCATATATTTTGGAGTATGGGACATTGGTATGTTCACTGATCTGGCTAGCCGATGTAACACCTATTCTGAGAAGATGTAGGTAGGCTCTTATCTCATAATCAGTTAGGCCGATCTCCCTAAGTGCCGACTTGGCCTTTTCAGCCACAGATTCTATCAATACTACTTTTCACCTTATGAAAGGTCTGGAAACTTTATTATAAGGAAATATGTAAGCTGAAAAATAAATATTACACTGGTCAGTGGTGAAAATATGCGGCTGATAAAACAGACGAAAAGTATCTGCCCCGAATGCCTAAAGGTTCTCGAAGCCACAATATTCGAAGAGGACAACACTGTCTTCATTAAGAAACAATGCCCAGAACACGGCTTCTTCCAAGATGTTTACTGGTCAGATTACGGGCAATACGAGCGGGTGAAAGCCTTTGAGTACATTGGCGAAGGCATTGAAAACCCGAGAACCGAGACGAGACTGGACTGCCCATACGACTGTGGACTCTGCCCACAACACAAGTCGCACACTGTACTCTCCATAATAGACGTTACGAACCGCTGCAACCTAAGATGCCCAGTCTGCTTTGCAACGGCGGGGACAGCAGGTTACGTCTATGAACCTTCAAAAGAAGAGATAAAAGGCATGTTCCTCAACCTGCGTGCTAACAGGCCTGTGCCCGTTGATGCCCTTCAGTTTTCAGGTGGTGAACCGACGATCAGAGAAGATCTCCCTGAGCTCGTGAAGATGGCTAAGGAACTTGGGTTCAAGCATGTAGAGGTGAACACGAACGG
>CAYURV010000128.1:0-3598 GCA_964447115.1 uncultured Candidatus Bathyarchaeia archaeon | reverse complement strand
GGGGCCGGAATATTAGTGGACGGAAAGCCATACAAAGGAAACGTCGTGGCTGGCGCAATTGGGTGGATGTTGCTCGGAGAGGAATTCATGGATCGAACCTACGATAAGGGATGCCTCGAATCGTTTGCTTCCGGTCCTAACATCACTCTAAGAGCCGTCGAGGCGACGAGGAAAGGAGCTGAAACCCTCATGTTAGATATGGTGAGAGGCAAGGCGGATCGAATCACCAGCGAGATCGTCTTTGAAGCAGCAAGGAAAGGTGATAAGCTCGCTCTAGATATTGTCAAGAAGACGGCAAGATACTTAGGCATAGCCATCTCAAATATCGTAAGCATTCTAGGTCCCGACGTTGTAGTGTTAGGTGGTGGAGTAGGAGAGGCTTCAGATCTTCTTCTCGATGACATAAAGAGGATAGTGAACTCTTATACCCAACCATATGCTGCGAAAACAGTAAAAATAGTACCCTCAACTCTCGGTCGCAACGCGCCGGCTCTAGGCGTTGCCAAGCTTATCTTCAATGATCTTCAAGTTATCCCCTAATGTTCCTCATTCAGTGTATAGACCTCTACCCATATTTACCTAGTTGCATTCTCGAGGACGAAAGCAACTCTGTCTAGAGAGAAATGGGATGTAAATTATTTCCTTTCAATGTAGCCAAGGAAGTCTTGCCTTATGATTGGTGCTAGTCTTGAAAGCAGGTGTTCATGGTCAACTGTCCAACGGTCGATTATCTCAAGGCTATCCCCACTTAATGGAAAGATGTGAGTTTTCACCTTGATATGCTCGGTCTCCTTTGATAGTGTTGCCCTGACGAGGTAATGAGCTGTTCTCTCCGAGGCGTAACATACAATGATGTCATAAGCCACGCTATCCATCGTTTCATTTTTCTCAACATCGACAACAAACATGCCATGAGGAGTACTCGTCGTAGGATATCTCTCGGCGATATCCCTTATGAAAGCGTCAAAAGACCCCAGATTCCACACGCTTATATGAAGAGGCACATCTAGGACTGCAAAGTTCCCACGAACATCGATGATCCCAGCGTATTTCTTTAGGAGCTCTTTGCTCGGAACCGCCAGAAGAACGGCTTCCTTAGCGGGTAACAAACAGCCGGCGATCGAGACTAGGACAGAGATTATCATGGAAAATAACAGTGGGGTCCCTGTTGTCATGTTTTCCTGGATGCCTTCTAGCAAGGTTACGTTTCCAAGCGCTACGAGACCGAACCCGAGCACATAGCCTAGAACCCCTCCCAAGACACCTAAGGTCAAGCCCTCAGTCAGGAACATCATGCGTATCCTTAATGGATTCAGGCCCAAAGCTGAAAGCGTCTTTATCTCGCTTCTCCGTTCGAAGACCGAGCCATGCAAAGTTACGAACACTATCATTCCGCATATTGCTAGAGGCGCTAACTGCGTCTGCCACGATCCAATCAATGTAATCGTCTCGAATGACAGATATTTACATGAGACCCTTCCGCTTTTCACCTCGTATATCGAGAACGTGTTCACATAGTCTTCTCTCCTCTCATATGAAGCCCACAGGAAATCTTCTACGATCTTGTCTATCTCGTTTGCAGACTCTGGCGTCATAACCAAACTGACCTTGTATATGCTAAGTTCTGAGAGGTTGAAGTCGTGGATTGAGCCGATCAAGAACGACGCGGCCATGAAGCCAGTTTGCTGATAGGGAGGGTAAACAGTTGGGGGAACAATAACGGTCCTTGTGGCTGGATCATACACTCGGTACAAAAGCCTTTCTCCGTTAATTTCTGAAAGACGCTCTCCAACATCTGATTCATCAAAAATCCCTTTTATAATGAAGGCCTTGCCATCTATTAAAATCTCACTCCCAACCTTGAGCTCATAAGCTTCTGCTATACTTTCGCCAACCAAGACCTCTTTATGGCCACCGATAGATAGCCTCTGGGGACCTAAAACCTCTTCAACATTGGTGAACCTTTCTAGGAAAGATTCATTAACCGCGGCAAGGTAAAACTGGTTATACCGTTGAAACTTAGTGGTGCTGTTTGAAATGCTTACAAGCTTCACACCATATATGCTTGAAGCGTTCACCCACCCATGCTGAGCTAGCCAGTTTATCTCGAAAGGCTGAAATGAGAGAGATGTAGCTGAAGTGACACCGAAGCTGTACTTATAGACAACAAGACCATATGGGACAAGGGGTTCCAAAGGAAGTGCAGCAACCATCGGGCGTACAGGATATCCAGTAGAAAGAAGGCACATCGCCGACGCAGAAACGATCAAGATCACTGTTAATGTCAAGATTGTTCTCATTCTCCGTCTCCGAAGATTCTTCAGGGCCACGCCAAAAGACTGCCTGAATAAGTCTCTTACTGTCTTGCTCAAGGCGAGAAACAAGGCTATCACAATCGCTGGGAAACCTATCTGCATAAATGCGCTTAGAAATTCGGCGTCAAGCTTGCGGAACGAGGCAACCGGATCAGATAGGAACAGCTTGAGGTATGGCTGTGTCACTGTGAAGATGACAAATACAGTGAAAAAAAGAAGATCGAATAAAACTAGCGCCTTTACTCTCTCCTCAGTCACCAAACATGAGAGGCAGAACGAGAAGAAAAGAAGAGTCAAAATAATCCATCCGCTTTGCGGTAGGGCGTATGTTGGGATTCTCTGGACGCTGTTGATCAAAGAGCTATACAAGTCAAGTGCTTTCCTAGAGAAGACTACACCTTCAGAAATCCTATCATCCTCAAATGCCGTGATGGCTTGCTCATAAGTGAATACCATCCTGTTAAGTTCAGTATAGTAGTTTGAAACGGAGAACCCACGTGCCTTCAAATCTACCAAAAGCGGAGTGAGTTCGTCTCGGGATTCGTTACATATCGTCTGCAATGCTAGAGGCGTGAGGTTTATTCTATCGCCTTCATCTGGGGTGAAAGAGAAGCTGAATGTCCAGCTCCCTAGAATTTCATCGAAACCTCCCCAATAACGTAGCCCTGAAACTCTTGCTACGAGAGCCATTCCCTCCAGTTGCCTATCTAATGGTGCAACGACTAATGTGGTGTTGTCTATGGGCGCGAAGTTTCCGCTTAGGTAGCAATTCGCGGGGTAGTAGAGATTTCTTTGATCTAAATAAGCTCTCCATGGAAGGGATGGAACAGCTCTAAAATACCACGGGTCATCTCCATGAAACGGGTTGACGAGCATTAGGTTCACAAGTCTGCCCCGTCTTAGGTACAAGACGAGCCCGACTGTTGACCCCTCCTCAATGGTTGAAAGTGGTACTGGAAGCGGGAATAGGTATGTTGATACGTTGTTCAAGAATTGGTCTGGTTGAAGCCCCATCCACCTTGGTCCTTGCCAGTCTCCACCATCACCCCATAGGTTATACTCTTCATCGCCCGCAACCTTCTCAACTGTCCACAGCGCAGGCGGTTGAGAATTGAAGGACGCGACAATAAGCCGCAATGGTCCTTGAGGAACCTCAGCTATGTCTAGCGTCGTAACGATCAGTCCATCGCCATCGGTTACGCCCTGGGAGGTTAGAAGTTCGCTTTCCGATACAAAGTAGATGTCTTCTCGAGTCGTAAAGTATAATGAGACCGTCATATTTG
>CAYURV010000127.1:0-3619 GCA_964447115.1 uncultured Candidatus Bathyarchaeia archaeon | reverse complement strand
AAGTTGGACTCGGACCTCAACTGGCGGGTTGGGGAGAAAGGTTCGTCGCTTGGCTCATAGATATCATAATCGTCGGAGTCCTACTTGCGCCTGTAAAATGGTTCTTCTTTTGGGTGACTTGGCCGAGCATCATTTGGACGCCCAGTTTTCTGAGTTGGGCTCCATTCCCCATCATCGGACTGGACAATGTCATCATATTCCTATACTGGACGATAATGGAGGGGACATTCGGTCAGTCAATTGGCAAAATAGCTCTACAGTTGAAAGTATCACGGCTTAACGGTGAACCCGTCGACAAGGCTCAAGCAGCCATACAGAGCCTTGGAAAAGCCTTTCTACTCCCGATAGATTGTATCATAGGATGGATCCTTTATCCAGCCAAGAAACAGAGGCTTTTCAACTACCTTTCTGCAACAGTAACAGTCAAAGCTTCTGGTTCGAAACAATTGTCCATCTCGTGTAGAATTACAGCTGTAGAAACAGACCTCTAAAATCTTATAGGAATGCAGATCAACTGTAGTAGCAGCAATAATTACATATCGATTGAAAGAAGGCAATTGTCATGAACACAGGCGTGCAACATCGTTGGGCTCCAGTTCCAGAAAAGAGACACTTGGCTCAAGACTTTGCCTACACAAAGGAGACTGGCCTGAACGCAGTGCAACCAGGGGTTCCGTGGGCTTGGGTTGAACTTAAGCCCGGAGAACTAAGCCTAAGTGACTATGATCGTCTGGTTCATCTAGTAGAGAAGAATGAACTAGGCGTCATCCATAGCGCCATGGCGATGATCCAGCCCTACTGGATTAACCGTGAAATCCCTGGGAGTGAGATGATCGACCATGTGGGTCGTAAAGTTGCCTCCTCAAACCCGGGGGAAAGCCAACTCAGGGCGCCCTGAATGGAGATTCAGTGTTTTAGTTGAAAGGTGAAATAACAATTGGCAAGAGCCTACAAGATTGCAGTTCTATCTGGAGATGGTATAGGACCTGAAGTGATAGAAGCCGCCGTGAAAGTTCTAGACGCCGTCCAGAAAAAGTTGAAAGACTTCAAGCTCACCCTATTGCTTGGAGAAGCCGGGTATAATTGTATAGAAAAGTATGGGACGAACCTTCCAAGGGAGACTCTTGAGTTGCTGAGACAAACGCACGCGTGCCTGAAAGGACCGATGACCACACCCGAGGAACCTGGCGCTCCTCTAAGCGCAGCCGTGACTATCCGGAAGACCTTTGACCTATATGCTAATGTTAGACCGTGCAAGACACTGCCTAAAGTCTGGTCGCTAAAGCCGGGAATAGACCTCGTGATCCTTCGGGAAAATACGGAGGGTCTCTACTTTGGCAGAGAATTCGAGGTCTCACCTGGCAAAGGCGTCGCCATGAGGGTCATCACGCAGAAAGCTTCAGAAAGGATTGCGAGGCTTGCTTTTGAACTGGCCCTAAAACGTAAGAGGCATGTAACCTGTGTCCACAAGAGGAACATTCTAAGGGTGACGGACGGAATATTCAGAGAAGCTGTGTTTGGATTTGCGGATAAGTACCCGGCTGTCAAAGTTGACGAGGTTTATGTTGACGCTATGGCTATGAGGCTCATAAAGGAACCCGAAAAGTTCGACGTAATTGTTACTACCAACATGTTCGGTGACATCCTTTCTGACGAGGCGGCACAACTTGTCGGAGGCTTGGGGTTGGCCGCTGGAGCAAACGTAGGCGACAGATATGGCATGTTTGAGCCTGTCCACGGCTCAGCCCCAAAATATACTGGGCAAAATAAGGCAAATCCAATCGCGACTATCTTAGCCGCCAAGATGATGATGGAATACTTGAACGAAGCTGAAGCAGCCAGTCTAATCGAACAAGCGGTAGAGAAGGTGCTCAAAGAAGGAAAGGTCAGAACATACGATCTTGGAGGGAGGTCGACCACTCAGGAGGTCAGCGACTCGATAGCTTCAGAAATCCTGGAAAGCGATACTCAGTTAAGAGGGCAAGAATGATCTACGAAGACCTAGACACGATTTCTGAACTGCATTATTAATACAAACTTGTACACAAATTGTTTATACGCGATTCCGCAATGCTTGTACTGAGAGGCGTCTGACCATGTTGGGCGGTCTATTCGGCGTCTCCTCGAAGGCTAATCTTGCTGGAGACTTGTTCTTCGGGATCGATTACCACTCTCATCTCGGAACAGAAGTCGGCGGGCTTGCCTTCCTTGATGGCGACATAGAGCTAGTCTGCCACGACATCAGCAACAGTCAGTTCAAGTCTGAATTTCAGAAAGACTACAGCGGGATAAAAGGTGTGCTGGGCATCGGCGTAGTAAGCGATGTACAAGAGGAGCAACCGATCAAGTTTGAGTCGAAGATTGGCACCTTCGCCCTATGCACAGCCGGCTTTGTAAGGAACATAGGAGCTCTTTACAATGAGCTTGTTGAAATAGGTGTGACGTTCAAGAAATCGAGAGTTAAGGCACGCGAGACCTTTCCGAACCAGACTGAAATTGTTGGCGAGCTGATCAGTAGAGGAAGAGATGTTGTCGATGGCATAGAAAGGATGTACGAGAAGATTGAGGGTTCAATCTCTTTGCTTCTGCTTTCAGAAGACGACAGAAGCATCTACGCGTCTGGTGACACGTTTCCACTCGTACTAGGCAACAGAGAAGAAGACTGGGCTGTAGCCTCTGAAACCTCTGCCTTCCCAAACCTAGGATACGAGGTTTTCAAGTTTCTTGAGTACCGCGAGATTATGTCAATTGGCGAAACTGGCGCCAAGACAAGGGTCACAGCGCCAGTCAAAAGAAAGTTCTGCCCCTTCCTTCACGTCTATTTTGGCTTTCCGGCTTCAGACTATTACGGGATAAACGCTGAAATTGTCCGAGAGAGATGTGGCGGCTTCCTTGCGGAAAATGATGATGTAGAAGCAGACCTCGTGCTAGGCATAGCTGACTCAGGATTTCCACACTCAGTCGGGTACGTCAAGAGAAAGATGGAGCTGGCTAAAGAGAGAATCAACTTGGCGTTGCAGGAGTCCAAGCAGAGGGAAATAGACATTGACGATCTTGAAAGAACGATCGTGAACATTCTCAAATCAGTCCCTCCATTGAGACGGCCTTTGGTCAAGTACACACCAGGCTGGGGTAGAAGCTATATTCCTCCAACGCAGGAGAAGAGGGAGCTGATCGCCAAGTACAAACAGGTTCCAAACCCACAGATCATCGAGGATAAAAGGATAATACTTATCGACGACTCTGTGAGGAGAGGCACTCAGCTCCACGACTTACTGAGAGAGAAGGTATGGCCTTACAAACCCAAAGAGATTCACGGACGGATCGCTTCACCTCCGCAGATGTATCCCTGCATCTTTGACCTCTCAACCAGAAACCGGGATCTAGCCACATGCAAAGCCATAGTAACTGTTGAAGAAGGGAAAGGTATCGACAGGTACATTGATGAGAACACATCGGAGTATAAGATGATGGTTGAGGAGATCAGAAAGATGATAGGTTTTACCACATTGAAGTTTCAGACCTTGGAAGGCCTTGTCAGAGCGGTGATTGAAGCTCCAAACAACAAAGGCCTAAGAAGAGAAGACCTCTGCCTCTACTGCTGGACAGGTAAACCTTA
>CAYURV010000126.1:0-3643 GCA_964447115.1 uncultured Candidatus Bathyarchaeia archaeon | reverse complement strand
AAGCCCTCGATTGTCTCGCCGACATCGTAAGCTTCCAGTTTTCGAGCCTGAGCGAAAACTTGGCTAAGCCCTACTTCGCCGCGTCTAGGCATCCCTGAATCTTCCCTCCAAAGCCAAGGCATGACTTGGTAAGCCTTCGCTCTCGGCTAAGACCTTCACGTGTCTCCTGACGTTCAATAGGCCTTCCTTTGAGCATTCGACAATGTTGAAACGCTTGATGAAATCGAGAACTGACAGTCCAGAATAGACATGGCTAAACCCCTTTGTCGGGAGAACATGAACAGTCCCAAGGCAGTAATCGCTTGCAGAGACGGGTGTATGCTTTCCAACCAAGACAAGACCGGCAGAGATGATCCTTTGAGCTATGTCCGCAGCGCCTTCCATTAGAACTTCGAGATGTTCGGGCGCAAACTCATTCACAAACCTCACGGCTTCTTCAGCATCCTCGCAGACTACAATTAAACCTCGATTCAACAAGTTTCTGGCAATCTTCTCCTTGTTTGGTAAAGATGTAGCCAAACGCTCCAGTTCTTCGATAACAGTATCCGCTAGACTCCTGGAAGGTGTCACCAAAATCGAGACTCCATCTCTATGCTCAGCCTGTGAAATCATATCTAAGGCGACAATCCGTGGATCAGCCGACGCGTCCGCAAGCACGACTATCTCGCTTGGACCAGCGGGAATATCTGTCGGCACATCCTTTGAAACCAGCATCTTTGCTGTTATGATGTATTCATTGCCGGGTCCGAACATCTTTTCCACAGGTCTGATTGTCTCCGTCCCGTAGGCCATAGCCGCGACTGCTTGGACTCCTCCGACCCTGTAGATTTCTTCTACGCCACAGATGTCTGAGGCTACCAGGATCAAAGGGTTGACGTCATTTCCGCCCCTCGGCGGCGAACAGACAACAATCTCTGTCACGCCGGCTACCTTCGCGGGAATTATTGTCATGATTAAGCTGCTGGGGTAAGCTGCTTCGCCGCCGGGCACGTAGCAGCCTACTCTTCGAATCGGAGAAGCGCAGGTACGAATTCTAACTCCTTCTCTCTCAAATTCAAAGATAATCCGTTTGAAAAGCTCTTTCTGAAATGTCTCCACCCTGTTCTTCGCAAACTCTAACGCTGAGACCTGTTCCTTGCTGATCTCCTCATAAGCTTTGTCAATGTCCTCTCTGTTTACCCGTAGGCGGTCAGGAGATAGTCTTACATGGTCAAACTTTAGAGTCAGGTCAATTAGAGCGGCGTCGCCCCGCCTTTTGACTTCCTCTATGATTATTTTCACATATTCTGCCAGTTTTGAGTCAATCTTTCCGATTTTCGGCCATCTCTTTTTTAATAAAACGTTACGTGCAGCTGAGACTTCGAGCGCCTTGACCTTAAATGGGTTGCTCATTTTTTGTCTTCTCCTTCTAGGTTTATCTCGTCAAGCGGCAAGACCTGTCTGGGTTCATAGACGACCAGCCCCTGAGCGAGCCTTCTTAACGTTGGAAGAAGTTCAAGGAACCGGTCTCTTTCTATCACGGTGTTGACCGAGAACCAGTTCTTGTCTGAAAGTGGTGAGATCGTTGGCCTTTTTAGGGCGGGCAAACTTTTCAGTAGCTCGGGCAGGTTGTCCTTGTTCACATTGACGAATATGTGGAGCTTCTTCCTCCCATCCACAACCCCCCTTAGTAGCGTTAGAATATCATAGATCTTCTCCTTTTTCGAAGGATCCTTCAAGGCTTTCCTGTTCGATATGAGCACCGCAGTTGACTCCATGAGGGTCTCGATTATCTTCAGATCGTTCTGTTCAAGGGTTGTACCTCTCTCAGTAACATCTACAATGGCGTCAGCGTTTTCCGGGGGCTTGGCCTCGGTTGCCCCAAAAGAAAGGAAGAGAGCAACATTCTCGTTCTTGCCCTTCTTCCACCACGGAGTTATCACAAGCGGTTCAGCATCACCATAAAGTTTCCGGTAGACCGGGTTACTCTTCAGGTATTCGGCTGAAAGGTTGAGGTACTCGGTGGAGATCCTTAAAGGCTTTTGCTTACGGGAAAACTCTTCCAGAAGGTCTGAAAGAGAGTTTACCTCTGTCCAAGGTTTCGGCACTGCTATGACAAGTTTGACCTGTGAGTATTCAAGGTTCAAGAGGACTTCAACATCTGCCCCTGTTTCGCGAAGCCAGTCAAGACCCGTGATGCCCAGATCCTGCAATCCTTCGCTGACGAAGATCGGTATCTCCTGCGGTCGCAGTATCTTCAATTCTATCTGGGGGTCGTTCAATGTTGGCCGGTATGTGTATTCCTCGCCTGAAATTACGTATCCTGCTCGTTCCAGAGTTTGAAACGTCGCTTCTGCTAGGTGTCCTTTTGGTAAAGCAAATCTTACCTTCTCCATTCTTCATCTCCTCTATTTCTATATGGGTTGAAAAGTGACAATGATGACGGCACATTGGGCAGAGAACTGACGCGGGAAAAGAAGCGGGTAAGATAGCGGAGTTGTGGTGTAGAGCCTAGCAGAGACTCGCGTTGGCTAAGGATGAAGGCAACCGCCTTGGGTGAACTCTATCCCTCACTTCACACCACTCGAAGAAATACGCACCTCCTCTTTTTATATAAAGCTTTCTGTATCCGATTGGACCATGTAAAGAAATGTTTTTTCCTAGATTAGCCTCGTCTCTAGTGCCAGAACATATAGCACGTGATACGAAGAATTCCAGATCTGTGAGCCGCTAACAGAATGTGAACAGACCTAGAATTTCAGCTTCGCTCTTGACAGTTTATCTCATGTACTTTGCTAGAGCGGCTTTCACGTCTAGTCCTTCGTGGACTATGCCGCACAGTACCCGAACCATCTTCGCCGGGCTTTTGTGCTGAAAGACGTTTCTTCCAGCTGCTGCTCCGGCGCTACCAGCGTGTATCGAGTCGTAGACCATCTGGCAGAACTCCTCGTCGGTCTTGGTTTTGGGACCGCCAGCCATGACGACTGGAACCGGACAGCCTTTGACGACTTCTCTGAACGTCTCTTCGCTTCCGGTGTAATTGGTTTTGACGATGTCAGGTCCTAACTCGGCGCCTATACGGGCAGCATGTTTGACCACTTCCACATCGTACTGGTCCTTAATTTTCTCTCCTCTCGGGTACATCATTGCCACAAGAGGCATACCCCACTCTTCACATGTCTTAGCTACTTCTCCAAGAACTCTGAGCTGCTCTGGCTCAGTCTTCGACCCAACATTGATGTGGATCGAAACCGCGTCCGCACCGAGTTTGATGGCTTCAACAACGTCGGCCACAAGCACCTTGTTGTCAGGGTCGGGTCCAAGCACCGTGCTCCCTGAAAGGTGCATTATCAAGCCAATATCCTTGCCGTAGCCTCTGTATCCTGCTCTTATGATTCCTTTATGGAGGAGAACGGCGTTAGCCCCGCCCTCTGCAACTTTGTCCACTGTCACCCTCATGTCCTGTAATCCGCCTATGGGACCAACCGTTAAGCCGTGGTCCAAGGGTATAATGACTGTCTTCCTAGTGTCCCTGTTCATTATCCGATCAAGCCGGATCTTTTTCCCAATCTCTGTCACGATTTACCACCCTTTTCACGAAAACCTCTCTATCGAAAGACCTACCCCTAGTATAAAACAAGTCTGAAAATAAAAGACTTTAGCT
>CAYURV010000125.1:0-3682 GCA_964447115.1 uncultured Candidatus Bathyarchaeia archaeon | reverse complement strand
GACTTCTTCCATTACGGCGGAATCCACCGGGAAGTGTACCTTCTAGCGGTTCCTAGGTTGCACATCAAAGACGTTTGGATCAGGACAGATATCAAAGGCACGGATGGGATACTGGACGTAGACTTAGAAGTCTTCAGCGAACTGGAGAAGCAATCCTTCTGTAAACTGAAGCTTGAAGTCTTCGACGGGGAAGAGTTTGCTGGCGAAAGCCGGATCACCTTCATGATATCCCCAGGCACGCAGAAGACATTATACCAGAAGATAGTCGTCAAGGCGGCCAAGTTCTGGAGCCCAGAGTCTCCCCACATGTACACGCTTAGGGCCACCCTAGCTAGCGGAGACCAGGAGATGGACAAGAGAGACACGCGGTGCGGTATAAGAACCGTAAAGGTCGAAAATGGCAAAATCCTCGTCAACGGACGCCCAATCTTCCTGAAGGGATGCGCTCGGCACGAAGACTTCCCGGTTCTTGGAAAGACACTTCACGGGGCCATTATTAGGAAAGACTACGGACTTATGAAGGAGATTGGCTGCAACTCTTTCAGAACCTCTCACTATCCGTATTCGAGAAGCCATCTGGACCTTGCAGATGAGAACGGGTTCCTAGTCATCTTAGAGACGCCTGCCGTCGGGCTTTGGAGGGGAGTGGAAAGACTTGACGATTCCGAGCTCATCGAAAAAGTGCGGAGGATGACGCGGGAAGCAATACAGAGAGACAGAAACAGGCCTTCAGTCATCATGTACAGCCTCTTCAACGAGCCCGATAGTGACAGGGAAGAGTTCAGAACGATTCTTCAAGCTGCAAAGGAGGAGGTAGTGAATACCGATCCCACTAGGCCAATGACCTTCGCTTCATGTAAACATCTAGGGGACAAAGCCTTGGACATGGTGGACGTCCTATGCCACAACTTCTACTACGGGTGGTACATTCTATGCGGAGACCTGGAAGAAGCAGGAAGAACCCTTAGCAAGACTCTGGACGAGATCCACGAAAGATACCCAGACAAGCCGATTGTTGTGACGGAGTTCGGTGCAGATGCGATCGCAGGAGTCCATACGCATCCACCCGAGATGTGGTCTGAGGAGTATCAGGCAGAGATGATTAAGACGTACTGGAAGATTCTACTATCCAAGGACTATGTAGCCGGAGGCCACATATGGAATTTCGCCGACTTCAGGGTTGGACAAAGCCCGGGAAGGACAACGCTTAACAGGAAAGGCATCTTTACAAGAACAAGAGACCCAAAGTTTTCTGTTCAAGTAGTCAAAGAACTCTTCACAAACACCCCGACCTACAAGTAGAGTCCCTCGTAAGAGGAATTTTCCCAGACCGAGCGTGTGGGCCGCTCATGGAGACCGTCCATAGATGGGGAGTATTCCAAGCAGAGTTCACAAGCGAAGCCGACTACGATGAGCCATTTCGAGACGTAAGACTCAGGTGCTCCTTCAAGTCGCCTAACCGTAGAACTTTCTGGGTTGAAGCCTTCTGGGACGGAGACTTGACGTGGCGCGTTAGGTTTATGCCCGACACTACTGGCCGGTGGAAGTACAGGACTGTCTGCTCCAATATACATGACAAGCGTCTTCACGGCCGAACGGGAAGTTTTGAATGTGTGTCTTATGAAGGCGGAAACCCGCTTTACACTCATGGACCTTTAAGGCTGTCAGACAACCGCAGGTACCTTGTGCACGCGGATGGTTCTCCTTTCTTTTGGCTTGCGGACACCGCGTGGAACGGGGCAATCAAGTCCACTCTTGATGAATGGCGCGAGTATCTCGACATAAGGAGAGAACAAGGCTTCACCGCTATTCAATTCGTATCCACTCATTGGAGGGGAGGACCATATGATGACGAAGGCGAGAAAGCTTTTGAAGGGCAAAAGAAGATCATGAGGCTGAATGCAGATTTCTTTAAGCGTATTGATCCAAAGTTCGCCATGCTAAACGAACGCGGCTTCGTTGCAGTGCCCGTTCTTTTATGGGCAATCCAAGGGGACATCAACCCGGGATGGACGCTGGTTGAGGAAGACGCAGTATTGCTTGCCCGCTACCTCGTGGCAAGATACGGCGCTCACGTGTTAGTTTGGATTTTGGGCGGGGATGGATACTATACGGGTGAATATGCTGATCGATGGAAACGGATTGGCAGAGCAGTTTTCACTGACAAGAATAGGCAGCTGGTTTCCATGCATCTTTGCGGAAAACATTGGATTCTACCCGAGTTCTTGCATGAAGAATGGCTTGACATAATAGGTTACCAAAGCGGACATGGGGTAGACGAGGATACTTTGAGGTGGCTCTGCCAAGGTCCACCTAGTAAAGACTGGAAGCTCGCGCCTCCTAGGCCAATATTGAACTTTGAACCCAATTATGAAGCGCACCTAGCCTATAGAATCCTCAAGCCCATAACGCCGCGCCAAGTTCGCAGAGCAGCGTACTGGAGCCTCTTGATAGCCCCGACTGCAGGCGTGTCATATGGAACTAACGGCGTCTGGTCTTGGGCTAGAAAGCCCGAGGTGCCTATCAACCACCCTCACGTTGGTGTGGCAGACCCTTGGAGAAAATCTGTCACGTTTCACGGGGCGGAAGACATGAGCAGACTCAAACATGTATTCGCAGAGCTACCTTGGTGGACTCTCTATCCCGATCCCGAGCTTCTAGGAGCACAGCCTGGAATAGGAAACATTGAGCTCTTCATAGTAGCATCTCGGGCTACAGATAGAAGGATTGCCGTGATATATGTGCCTCAAAAACAGAGTGTACACTTGAACTTGTGGCGTCTAGAGAGGCCCTTGAGAGTCACGTGGTTGAACCCCCGGACAGCCGAGAAGATTGAAGGTGGCACATTGTCTGTTAACCGTGCAACGTTGAAGCCGCCTGGGCACGGAGACTGGCTTCTGATCTTGAAGGCAATAAGCTGACAGAGCCTTTTACTGGTAGACGATTAAAGATTAATAGAAGATCGACTAGGATAACCTCAGGAACGGGGTGATTTGGCTATGATGGAATTGGTGACATACTGTGGAGGCTACTGCGGATTATGCGGGAGATGGAAGGAGACCGCAACCCTCTTCCGTTTGGCAAAAGCATTAGCAGAACTGGTAGATGCCCATGGTTATCAGCACTGGATGCCTGAAGATGTAAAAGAGTTCAACTACACTGAGTTCAGAAAGGCGTTAGGCTTCTTCAGTGACGAAAACAGTTGGCTCGTCTGTAAGAGGGGCTGTAAAGGCGGAGACGGTAACCCCTTCTGTGAGATCCGAAACTGCTGCAAGAATCTTGGGCTTGACCTATGCTTTGACTGCGGAAAATTCCCCTGCGACAAAGTCAAAGACAACCCTGAAATGATTAAAGGAGCCACAGAATATCGAAAACTTGGCAAGGACGAATGGTTAACACAGATGGTTCAGAAAGCGAAGCAAGGATGGGAAGGTCACACTAAGAAATACTACCAGATATGCATAAAGGAATAGTAGCTGTAAATAGCACGCCTAGAGAGAAGCTTTCAGGGGAATAATGGTATTTTTTCTGGCTGAGAGCTACACGATTCGTGTGCCGATCTTTTCGCCTTTCATGGCGGCTATGATGTTTTCGGGTTTGAGCCCGTTCACAATAATGGTCTTTATGCGTTTCTTTTTGAGGATGTGGACGGCTTCCGGGTCGACTATCTGATGTATCCCTG
>CAYURV010000124.1:0-3686 GCA_964447115.1 uncultured Candidatus Bathyarchaeia archaeon | reverse complement strand
AACATGCTCGAGATCTACAGTCCCAGCGGAAAGGAGGAGGAGCTGGCGAGATTCCTAGAAAAAGAACTTGAAAGCCTAGGCTTCAAAGTATGGAAAGACAGGGCCGGCAACGTTTACGGTGAGGTTGGGTCAGGTTCTCCATCAATTCTGCTGTGCGGGCACATGGACACGGTTTCTGGATGGATACCAGTAAAGGTCGAGGCAGACAGGCTTTGTGGAAGGGGAGCCGTAGACGCGAAGGCTTCGCTTGCTGCCATGATCTCTGCCGCTTCCATCTTTAAGCATGAGACAGAAAATGGGAGAGTAATCGTCGCCGCTGTCGTGGAAGAGGAGAGAAAGGCTAGAGGAATCCGCCAACTAATACGTGAAGGGTTGAAGGTTGATTATGCGATCTTCGGCGAACCAAGTGGGGTAAGAAACATAGCCTTCGCGTACAAGGGCAAAGTTAACCTCAGAATCCAATGCAAAACCATTTCAGGACACATCGGAGCCCAGCACCTTGTCGACAACGCCATTGAAAAATCATTCGATCTGTGGAATATGTTCAAAGACGCATGTCAAAGCTACAAGTCACCCCACGGAGTATTCTATTCGTTAATTCCCTGCATGACCCATATCGTTAGCCGTAGAACCTCAGGCGGCGTGCCTGACATCTGCGTTATGGACATCGACTTAAGACTGCCTCCGACGGTCAAATCTAAAGAAAGCCTTATCATCGCCCAAAATGTTGTCAAAGATTTCCAAGCAGGTAATCAAAGCGTATCCATATTCTTCAGAGTCACGGACCGAGTTGAGCCGTTTGTAGCAAAGAGGACAACGCTCCTAATGGACTCTCTTAGAAAAGCGATTTTGGAGGTCACAGGTGGGCCTATGAGGTTTCTTAGGAAGACTGGCACAAGCGACGTAAACATCTTTGGCGCCAAACTCCACATCCCGGTGGCAGTCTATGGTCCGGGGGACGCACGCCTGAGTCATACGCGACTTGAGTATATTGATATCCCAGAATATATGGCCAGCATAAAAATATACGAGAGTACGATTGATCAAATCTTTTCTTCAAGCATAAGTGGTCTTAACCAGCACAAAATATAATGTTTCAACGACCTTAATCTGAAAGGAGTTAGAAAATTGTGCGAGAACAAGGGCCTTTTAACTTTGTGAAAAGAAAAGATTGAAAAGCAGCTAATGCCACAAAGTTGCAGTACTCTATGCGACATTTGATGAAGTCGGTCTTAGCTGCGGGTTGAAGCGAATGTTTCCGCTCTACGACGAAAATAGGCCTCTAAGGAGACCTTATGTAAATTATTTATTCATAATAGTGAACGTTTCAGTCTTCTTTTGGTTTTTCCTTCAGGGATGGGATTCTTTGACAGAGGCGTTCCACGTTTACGGTGCTATCCCCGCCTACATATTGAGAGGACGTAGACTTTGGACTCTTCTTACTAGCATGTTTATGCATGGCGACATTACGCATCTACTTGGGAACATGGTCTTCCTCTGGATCTTCGGCGATAATATCGAAGACTCCCTCGGGCACATGAAATATCTCGCCTTTTTCTTGATAGGAGGCATTTTCGCAGGCTTCGCCCATATAGGTTCAACGCTTCTTTCAGAATATACAAGTTTAGTTCCTTATTTCGTTCTAGACCTTGATGTTCCTTCGATTGGTGCCTCTGGTGCAATCTCAGCCGTTCTGGGAGCTTATATTCTTTTATATCCTCGTGCGAGAATAAGGACCCTAGTCTTCATCTTTTACATGATTACGATTGTGAGGATACCTGCCTTTTACTATTTGGGATTCTGGTTTCTTTACCAACTCATAATGGGGTTCGGTGTCCTACTTGGAGCATCTTCTAGCGTTGCCTTCTGGGCGCATATAGGTGGTTGGGTGTTTGGAATGGTTGTTGTGAAGGCTTTAAGCGTGAAGCCTAGAAGGAAGCCACTTGAGATTTCAGAGGAAAAACTAGTCAGGCCTATCACTGCTCCTTGGGTTATTACGCCCCTGGTAGACATACTGGTGGAAGAAGACAGAGTGCTGGTTCTGGCCAATATTCCCGGAGTAGAGGAGAGAGACATAAGAATCCAGGTCTCCGAGAAAAAGCTCGCTATTTCTGCCGAATATAGAGACGTAAAATTCTATAGAGAAGTAGATTTGCCAGTTCCAGTCATCCCAAGAGTTCAGAACCCCATCTATAGAAGCGGAGTGCTTAGCTTCATGCTTTATCGGGTTCAGTGAAGTCTTTTCAGACGAGATCGCTGGCCTTCAATCATACAACTGGGATTTGCTTGAAATAATAGCTAAGAACGGCTTTTCTATTCTTGTCGAAGCGAAACTTTAAGGACTTGGCCCGGCTTCAGCAATGTCGATTCCAAAAGCACCGTAAACCCATATTTCTCTCTCTTGACATTGGCTCTAATCTTTTTTCTATTTATGGTTACTTTTAAAACGGGGTTCTTGAAGCCGACAAGGGGTAGGTCCCATCGGTCTAGGGGCAACGAGCCATACCTCAACTCCAAAGTGAATATTGCTCTTTGTTGGCCGATCTTCTGTGTGTACAGTCCCCATCCACTTCCCAAAGAAAAGAAGCATCTGAAATCTTTCTGGTAGATCTTGGGTGTGAATCCTAAACGTCTCTCCGGGGCTGAACATTTGAATCCAGACAAAGCCAACAGAAGTGAATAGCTCGCCATGGAACGGGCATAATGGTGTCCGCATTCGAATTCATTCCAAGGATTCCGTCTGTCGCCTCTGTGACGGTTTCGCGTACCAAAGACTAGGGTCAATCCTTCCTTTACCATTCCCTCATAGATCATGTGACTTGCGACTTGATATTCAATCCCACACCACACCTCATCAGCGTAGTATAAAGCGTATCCAGGTCGTTCTCCCTTCGGCCATGTGCATACAACCAAGCCGGCCTCATCGTTAACAGCGTAGATGCGTAAAAGACACGGATGGCTCCACATCTGCGGTTTCCAGTTAAATTTAAAGATAGACTGCAGCGCTTTGTGGATATTTGTGCGACTATACAAGTATCCCAAACCGGTCATGTGAGCGTACCATTGCCCAATCATCTGATCTGACATGCATCCTTTGCCAAACTGCCATTTGGGCCAATCTGCGAATTTATCATCCTTACCATGGCTTAGCGTCAGCGTACGATACGGCTCAGGCCAAATTTCATGAGCAGCTGGGTTGACCTTCTGTTCGTAGTATTGGCCGTTAAAAAGATTCTCATCGGCCCAACTTGATCCTTTCACGAATAATTTACGGTATTCCTGAGCCTTTTCATACTCGTCAAGGTGTTTAGCCATCTCTTCAGCAGCTCGAAGAGCAGCAAGATACAGGCTTCCAGTCACTGTGTTAGGCCCATAGAACTCGATGTCATATGTGTTGTGCTGCATACCCTCCATGATGCCGTCCTTGTCAGCATCCCAGTATTTCCAAGCAAACTCAAGCAATTTCTTAACAGTAGGCCAAATGGATCTCAACCATTCATTGTCGCCCGAGACGAGCCATTCACGGTAAACTTGTAAGACCAAGCCCATTTGCCCATCTGCTGCAGGATGGAATGAGGGTTCAGCCTTTGTCCCCAAAGGCAGCGGCATGCGGAAAGTCATGAAACCATCATCCTGAACTGAGTTGGCGAAGTGGGCGTTGAGCATCGACCTTTGAAGGTTTGGAA
>CAYURV010000123.1:0-3691 GCA_964447115.1 uncultured Candidatus Bathyarchaeia archaeon | reverse complement strand
AAGACTTTCTGTCGGAATCCGCCTCCGCTTGCAGATAATAAACTTATCTAAATTCGGTTCTATTAAGTCTTAGGCACATCTCTTAGAGTATTAACCTTCGGCACATATACCAGTTATGGTGCAAGGTCCTGTCAAGTTGTCGGTTGTTTGTGTTTTTGTGGAGATATTCCTCAGATGGTTTATTAACTTGAAAGCCTAAAACTGAATCTTAGAAAATAGGGGATCATAAAGTTGGAGGTTATGTCATTCAATGTTTCGTTTTTGTGCAATTGACATAAATAAAGACAGAAAGATATTGCTCGAATTCCACTCCCGTATAAATTACGAGAGTGATACTCCGTTCGCCCGAACAGTGTCATATGAAGAATATCGAGAGAAGTGGTTGAGCACTTCACAACCTGAATCCTATCTTTCAGACCTTGCTAGGGCAATGAAGGATTCGAGAACAATAGCGGAGATTCTTGAGGACAATGGCGTTGTAGTTGGATATTTATATGTAACATTTGTGGGCATCAAGGGTTATGATATCACAATTGCAGAACTAATGGACATTGCTGTTGCTCCTGACCATCAACACCGGGGTATCGGGTTTATGATGATGGAACGCATAGAGAAAATAGCCAAGGAACGAGGAGCAACATTACTCCGTTCTTGCACAGGAATCGAAAATGTTGTTTCTCAAAGGCTTCATGAGAAATTTGGGTTCAAACCGTATCGAATCGATTATGAAAAGGTTCTTCTATGATTGAGGAGAAGGCATAAGCAAAATAGTTTCAGGTTCTAAGTCTCGCTGGTTATGAATCGTGCTTTTCTATAAAGGTTGAAAAGGCTTTCGTAAGAGTGAGATTGCTGTAGGGCATGAGCAGAAAAGTGCATATAGGCTTATGCGATTCTGGCAAAGCTTAACTTGGTGTCCTACTTCTTCTTTTCGAGCCATTCTATCACAAATTTCATGTTAGTGACTGTTGTTGGGATGTAGCTTGCGTAAGGCGAAGCTGATTGGTAGAGCTGCGTAGCAATTGCCTTTGCTTTCTCCACGTTTTCCTTGCTCGGATTCTTGACAAGGCCTTCAAGTTCATTCAAGGCTTTTACTGCCTGCTCAATCTCAGGGGCGAAGAACTTGTAAGGGTCCAACTCAGTTATGCATTCTCTAATCTTCTTCTCGACCTCGGACATCAGTCTGTCTCCGCTTCCACCAAGAACGAAGATGTATGAATGAGAATGTATTTAAGTCTTAAAGATCCTTCCGAAAAAACTGAACTAGGCGACAGGAAACCCCTAACAGAAATCGTGTCGACAGACAGGTTTTAGGACGACATCTGAACTCTTGAAACCTTAGAACATTCATCGAGTTCGAAAAGAAGACGGATATGATCCTTTCAGAGGAACACAAGTCTTAAGATGTGCACCGAACACATACTGACATATGATAGAAGTTTGTATTGTCCCTGAACCGAAGAGTTTCAAGTTCTTAGGCAAATGGTTCGTCTTCGATGGCTTCGAAGAGTTCCCAGACTTCCTGAGAGATGAGTTTTATGTTCCGAAAGGAGAATGGAAGATCACCAAGATAAAAAGAGGTGGAACAGGTCTCGAAGTCACAAAGAAGAATATTCGAATGTGGGGCGACGAGCTGACCTGTTATGCTACGATTCTTCAGTTAGCCAAACAACGGGAGGGCTACTTGCCACAAGTCGAGGTCGAAGAGGCTTTCAAGTTTGGGTTCAGAGGCTACCACCTGGACATTGCGAGAGGCGGCGTTCCGACAGTTGAGACATTCAAAAGGATACTGAGATGGCTTTTCCTTCTCAAATATAATTACTTCGCCATCTACTTCGAAGACCTCTTTCCGTGGAAGAAGTATCCGAGGATAGGAAGTCACAGAGGAAGGCTGACCGAAGAAGAGTTCAGAGAGATAGTCGAGTATGGAAGCAGTCTCGGAATAGAGGTGTTCCCATCTCTAGAGTTGTGCGGACACATGGAGCACATTCTCTCGCTTCCTGAATTCTGGAACTTCAGCGAATGGCACAGGCCAACCGAAGGATGCCTGGATGTCAGCAGCAAGGAAGCCCGAGAGTTCACTTACGAGCTGCTCAAAGAGGCAGTCGAGTCTTCTCGGTCAAAGTATGTTCACATAGGTGGAGACGAGACATGGGCTCTGGGAAGAGGTAAAAGCTTGAATGAAACCTGGAAGTTTGAGGGACCCAGGCTCTACGAATTGCACCACCGGAACATGGTTGAGATTGTCAGAAAAGCAGGAAAGGAACCGATGCTTTGGGGAGACATGATCTCGGGCATGTACCTCAGAGGTGACGCAGCGAAGTGGGCTGAGGCAATCGAGAGCCCAATCTGGAAAGATGTGCTCGTGGCAAACTGGGATTATAACCCAAGCCCCAAACAGCATTTCAATGACAAAATAAGATCATTCAAGGAAAGGGGGCTTCAGCAGATAGCCTGCCCAGGCCTGTCCAACTGGGACAGATTCTACCCCAACTTCCAAATGGCCCTAGAGAACCTTAGGAATTTCCTGACAGCTGCAAGAGAGGAGGGTTTACGAGGTTTCTTGGTCACGGCGTGGGGAGACGATGGGGAAGAATGTCTCTTCTCCTTCCTTGACCCTCTGCTTCTAGCCGCCATGGAGATAGCCGAAGGTAACGGCAGATGGGAGGAAAAATGGATTGCCATAGGCCAAGAAGACGAAAACATCCTGAGAGCGAGAACACTCTTTGGAGACCCATCTATCTCAGAGGTAATAAAGCACGTGATCTTTAGAGACTTCTGGTTCAGCAGATCAAGCCCCGAAAGCAGGGAAGCCACAAGGTCTCATTGGAAGAATACTTTGAGAGAAATTGAAGGCACGAATCTGCCTGAAGATCTAAATTTCATCCGCCGACTAATAGCGACTGGGATGAAGGTCCTTGACAATGATGTGAAGGTCTCAGACTACATCGCGCTCTCAAACACATACTCGCAGCTCTGGCTAGGAGAAAGAAAACCCGAAGGATTGGGAACAATTATCCAGAAGTTCTGGGGTGCGGCTGGAAAAGAAGAATTGAAACTTCCCTAAACCCGGCTAGTGCACTGCTTCTTGGAACCGATAATAAGGATACAGTAGCTCTGCGTCTTCGAATCCATTATTCACCATAACTAATACTTTGCCCACAATCTCACCAAAGAAGGAAGGCATGCTCAAGTTACTTAAAGCTTCTGCGGAGGATGTCGAGCTGCGGAACTAGATTCTAAGAACATTAGGTAGTAACCTAAAAATTCATTAGTTCTTAAGGATATTTCTTCTCGTCGGTAGATGCTATCTGAAGGGTGGCAACCATGTACGATGTCATCATCATCGGTTCTGGTCCAGCTGGTCTGACAGCAGCCGTCTATAGTGGCAGGGCTGGGTTGAAGACCCTCGTTATGGCTGGGGCAGTGTGGGGTGGGCAGCTCATGTTCACAACGCAGGTGGAGAACTTCCCCGGATTCAGTGACGGTATCTTGGGGCCTGACTTGATTGGTAAGATTTGGAGACAGGCTGAAAAGTTCGGCGCTGAGTTGATTTTTGAGGATGCTACTGCAGTAGACTTCTTAGCAAAGCCCTTCAAGATCAAAGCAAGAGACAGAGCATATGAGGGAAGGTCAGTCATCATAGCCACAGGTGCTTCGCCAAAATGGTTGGGCCTGGAGAGCGAGCAACGTT
>CAYURV010000122.1:0-3697 GCA_964447115.1 uncultured Candidatus Bathyarchaeia archaeon | reverse complement strand
TTACGCCTACAAAATTTTTATCCCAAACCCAAACGTTCTCTCTTTCCCGTTCCTTCTCTTTAGAAGACCTTGTTTTATAACCTACTTCATAGAGAATATAACCATGGCACTAGCGCTGTTTGGTATCGTTCTGGGGGATCAAAAATTATCCCCCAAATTACTATGATTCGGGGAATAGAAGTTCAATGAATGATGAAATCACGATAATGCTGGCTGTAGAAGGCGATGCGCCGCTGTTAGCACAGCAGATGAGCAGGTCAGAGCGCGAGTACAAAAACTATCTACAGTTGCAGAAGGAAGGAAAAGCAACTTGTCTAGTAGCATGGGAGGATAAGACGCCGGTTGGGCATCTGCTGATTCGTTGGGACGGTTCGCTAGAAATACCGAGGATCGTTAATCGCATACCGATGGCAGCGAAATTCGCGGGCTACCCCAGCTTTGAAAGTATCGAGGTGCGCCTAGACCGCCGAGGGCGCGGGATCGGTACAGCCCTCATCAGACACGCTGAACAACTCGCCCGTCAGCGAGGATTCAAACAGGCTGTGATCGAAGTTGACATCGATAACCCCCTTGCCCGCGCTTTGTACGAGCGTCTCGGCTACGTGGAATCGGGACTAGGAGAGTTCACAACCTCCGGGACTTACGTTGACGATGATGGTCATACAGTGGAGTGGACCAACGGTCCACAAGTTCAACTGACCAAGAAACTCGGTTAAACACTAGCAAAAATAAACCATCTTAGTCCCAAATCCAAGTACTTTTTTTCCCTCTTTTAAGAGTCGAGGTGTCTTTTGGGTTTGGGTTTGGTTTGGGAAAAAAAATATTGGCATGTGTTTTATTCCGATATGGGAATTTATAAGTTGATCGATTTTGTCTGAAGTCTGAAATCGTAAATAAGAATTATCTATCTAGACACTCCCAGCAACTTTCTACCAAAAAATATTAATGCCACGAGACAGAAAGGGAAGAGCCTAGTCAGGGTTGCAGTCTATGGAAAATATGAAAGCTATTAGGGTTGCCTATCAAGGCGAGCCGGGAGCCTACAGTGAGAACGCTGTCCTCTCTTTCTTCGGTTCTCCATCTCAGCCAGTTCCGTGCAGAAGGTTCTCTGATGTCTTCAGAAGCGTCGAGACCGGTGAGACCGAATTTGGCGTGGTTCCTATAGAGAACTCGATTGAAGGAAGCGTCAACCAAGTTTACGATCTATTCCTAAAATACGATCACAAGGTCTGCGGCGAGATCGTACTCAAGATTGCCCACTGCCTGATAGCCAATCCAGGCGTAAACCTTAATGGTATTACGGTTATCTACTCACATCCCCAAGCCTTAGAACAGTGCAGAGGCTTTCTAGAAGGTTTGAACTGCGAGATGATGTCGACCTACGACACAGCTGGCAGCGTCAAGATGATTAAAGAGAAAAAGTTGATGGATGCGGGCGCAGTGGCCGGAAAGAGAGCAGCTGAAATCTACGAGATGAGCGTTTTGGCTGAAGACGTATCTGATAATCCCCACAACTACACGCGTTTCTTCGTCCTATCCAAGACAGATGTATCCCCCTCTGGCAACGACAAGACATCCGTCATCTTTTCGACGAAGCATCTGCCCGGCGCTCTCTTCCAAGTTCTCGAAGAGTTCGCTGAAAGAGGCATAAACCTCACGAAGATCGAGTCGAGACCCACAAAACGGAGACCTTGGGAATACAACTTCTACCTAGACTTCGAAGGTCATAAAAGCGAGAAGCGTTGCGCAGAAGCCTTAGAAGGTCTAAGAAACAAAGCAGTCTTCGTAAAGGTTTTGGGTTCTTACCCAAAGGCGCCGGAGATATCCAACGCCATCTGACTGCGCAATCATAAACAAAACATCTTTCTGTTATCTTTTCAATCAATCACATCAGAATCTCAGCACGTGTTTATCTGTCCTATCATTCTTCATGGTGGTGAGGAATTTGAAACCTGCACCTTCAACCTTCGTATGATAGCATTTCCTTCAAGGCAGAAAGCTTATGGATGCGCGGTTCGAACTAATCCTTAGCAATTGAATCCAAGAGTCTGACGATGTCCCATCTTTTCGCTTTGATTAGCAAAGGTGCAATCCGGCCTCGGCCATGTATGAAGCTCACTACTGAGTCGATTGCGACAATTTTTTCTGAGGTTAAAATAGCTTGCCGCAGATCGCTTAGGTGTCTCACCCATTTTCCTGCACTGCCCTTGGAATATACGCTTGTCCGTTCCCCTATATTCAGTAGGTCCCTACTCAATTCGTCAATGAAGACCTTGTCTTCCTCGCTTCTTTCCTTTCTCTTGGCCACATCGTAAAATCTTCTTATGCGTTCGATTGCGATTCTACTATTGTATGGAACCTTGTTATCATTTTTACTCATACCTTGCTTATTTCTCATCCACATAGAATTAACCTTCAATAACCCCGGTAGAGCTCTATAATACTCCTTGCCGCCGGCAGAAACGGTCTCCATGAAGCCAGTGTCAACGAGGTCATTTGAGTAATATCGAACAGTCTTCGGGCTAACGTTAAGATGAGAAGCAATCTCTTCAACGGAAAATATTCTTTCTGGCCTTTTCCTAGTTAATTCTAACGCTTCGATCAAAAGATACGACATTACTCAAACCCCGATCAACCAGAAACCTGACCCGTATATATCGATATCTTTCAACGAAGTCTCATCTCACCCTAACGATCTTTGGGAGCCTTCCCCACAGTCCCGTATGTCCCTCTCGGATTATGATGACGCCTCTAACGCCTTCTATGGTCTCAGCTCTCTTTAACCCCTGTTGGATGGACTCTTCAATATCTGTCCCCACAACTGAGTTGCAGATCGCCGTGGCTGCCGCGTCGGCTAGAGAAGCGCTTGAGGCTACAACGGTAACTGAGTCGGCTTCACCGAAGCTCAAGGCGTGACCAGTCTTGCTCGAGCTCGTTGCTATGCCTATTGGGCAGTCTTCTCTTGATATTCTGAAGCCGAGCTTGCCTGAAAGGCTGGTGTCGCTTGAAAGTATCGAAACCAAGATTGAGACCTGCTGCTCAGTAAATCCAGCGATCTCCCCACCATCTTCAACGATGGCGGTCTTCGCACCTTTTCTGAGCATTGCTTCCAGTCCGAGGTCTGCAATGGTGCCGGCGACGGAGGCCATGGGGCCGACTTTGGCTATCTTGGAGGACCTCACCATGTCCCGAACGATTCTTGGGGCTTCAGGCGAGGCTTCCAAAGGTGAGAGAGAGTACTGGAACTCTGGGTGTCCTTTGATGTATAATACAAGCTCCCGTCTGAGACGCTTTATCTCTTTTACAGCCTCCCGTATGGCTATTCTCTTGTCGCTTTTCAAATGGATCTTGGATTCCCCGACTGTTAGGGCGTACTCGAATAGATCGTTCTTCAACCGCACTTTTCACCATGGCTAAGGCAGAGTCATGGCCTTCACTGGGCAGGCGTCTACGCATGTTCTGCAGGCTACACATTTCTCTTCATCGAACTCAAGCGTCCAATCCGTTTTGAAATTCAAGGCTCTGGTTGGGCAGGGGGATATGCATGCTCCACACGATATGCATTTGTCGTAGTCTATCTGAAGGATTTTCGTGAACTTCTGGACTTTCACTCCTGCCTGCCTAAACATTGCCAAGATCTTTTCGAGTTCTCTTCCAGTTGCGGGGATTGAGACGACGAGTTCACCTTTCTGGGCGT
>CAYURV010000121.1:0-3728 GCA_964447115.1 uncultured Candidatus Bathyarchaeia archaeon | reverse complement strand
TCCTAACAATGTGCAGGAGAAGGCCCCTCGCCACATGCCCAGTGAAAAAGGGCAGGATCACCTCCTTCTCAGCATACATTTCCAAGCCGATCTTGGTTGGCAAGCCAAACCTCCAACACAGGCATAGTCATGAAAGGCTCGTTACCTTTGATCTCGATCCCCCAAGTTCGCGACCAGAATATCCTCATTATTCGGCGTCTTAACGAAAGCTGGAACATTCCTTTGTTTCGTCGCCTTGTAAGAAACGAAAAGCCATTCACCAACATCAAGCTCTGTTGTTTTGTCAAGCAGATCGTAGCTTAAGCTGAAGGCGTCAGCAATCACCATCCTGTCATAGAACCTTGGCAAGGTGCTGACGAAGTAGCTGTGAAGCTGCTGCAAAGCATTCACGTTCAAATGCGCGACTCTCTGACTGCATATCCAGCAGTTCGCCCTGTACTTTCTCCCTTGACGCAGCAAGGCCTCTACAGCAGTGTTTGACTGGTCCGTGAAATCCTCCCTCCTCGTTCTGTCAGGAATGAACTCTTGAGCCTCATCCAGAACAGTCAGCACCGTTCTACCAACACCCTTCGTCTTCTTCAGCCACAACAGGCGAGCAATGAAACGGCTAGCAACCTTGCGCGCAACGTCAGGATCAGGCGCATAAACAATATTCATCCCTGAAAAATCTTCAGCAGCAACTTTGCCGGCAAGCCACTCCGCATTCCTGATCACACCTTTCCCTTGCGCCTTCTCTGCAGGAGCCTCTCCTTCCAAAACCGCCATTACACTTTGAATATCCTTAGCCGTACCAGACATCGAATGAACTGACGTCACAAACTCTTGAAGAATTGACTCCAGCTCTGTTCTTGCGCCGGTATCCAATGCAATCTGCTCCAACGGCGTCATGTCATCATATCCTCTTTCTAGAGTGAAGCGGTTCAGTTTGTTGAGTGCAATAGTTGCTTGGACTGATTCCTTCTCTCTCCTCCTCGCTATACCGCCAAAAAGCCCCAATATCAGCCCCATGTCCAGAGACATTGGCTCCAAAGGATAAGATAGCGACAGTCTTTGAACCTTCCCACTGTTCACCAGTTTCTGAATCGACTGTGCAATAACGTGCCTGTCAAGTTTCGCTTCCAATGTTTCCGGCATAGCTTGAGAATCCATTACTCTCTCCACATCTTGGCCAAAATCTTCAGTCGAGAACAACCTAGGAGATAAGTCCAGAAGATGGATGAGATATTCTCCGGCAACATCGAATATCACTACTGAAAGATTAGGCATCTTCGCCAGCGAACCTCTCAGCAGGAAGGAGCTCAGGTTCGACTTTCCACATCCTGTGAAGCCAAATATGCCCGTATGATACCGCACCATCTCAGAAATCTTGACTGTTAGCTCTAGATCAAAACCGATGAGAGTTCCAACGTCAACTCCGCCCTCGATGCACAGAAAATCCTTGACGGTTTCTCTTGAGAGGACATGAGCCTCGCTTCCCACTAATGGAGTGAGATTTGACCTCTCAAAAGCAGGTCCCGTATCATGCAGATCCAATCTATAGTTCGTAGGTACAGCAACCACGTCAATCCATGTTTCTTCACTAGCCTTCCAGCTCCTGTCAATAGTCTCCAAGAACTCTTTTCGTATTACTTTAGGCACTGAAATGTCCATCCCAAGCATTTGATAATGCATCGGACGGACACCAACAACTTCATAAATGATGAAGGTTTCACCAGTGCCGGTCGGTCTTCTGAATGCTATGAAGTTCGGTTCATGCAGCTTGTCCAAGACGCCTAGGCTGAACTTAGCTTCGGCCACGGCAACCTGACTCGTTACGGTTACTTCACCTTCTCTCATTCTGGAGGTTCTGGTTGTCACCCTGTGAGCTCTCAAACGCGCTGAAAAACCGCCATTCATGTCATCAAAAACTTCGCCCATCGCTATGTCTCCCCCAAGCTTGCTCTTTCCCGCGCTCCCTCAGTCTCTCTCCTTATATCCCTAAATCTACGGGCTATCGTGAATATCTTTTGCTTCCTAGAAAGGCTTCCTAACTCTAGATCGGCTACACCCCTAAGCATACCCTTCATCATCTTCACCTCATTCTTGACCGCCTTGTCAGCTAGGTATAGTAACTGGTTATGACCAATTGCTTCAATGACCTCTGGATTATCACACCCCGACAGAAGACAAAGGATAAGTGTGTCCAAAGGATTCTCACCTTTTCCCTCCCAGCAAGGATGAATCAGAGTCTTTCCTCCCCTCTCCAGAACCGCTATATCCACAGTAAATGAGTCATCTGTTCCAGGACAATAAAACCTGTCGTACAAGAACGTGGGAGATCTCACTTCCGAATCTGATTTGAACTCTCTGAGTTGGAAATAGCCCTTAACAAACTGTCTTTCCATGGAAACCACCTGTCTTGCGGCCCTTAAGGGAACTTTCTCGTCCCCTTCAATCAGGGTTGTGAAACAGGAATCATAGCTTAGAGTGCGCCATGGAGTCCTGAAAAGAGCTGGATTTGTGCTGCTCAGTATAGTCAAGAACGCACGATCATGCCTAAGGTTTGGAAGCTTCTCCTCCTTGGAGAGAACGCCATCCTCTTTGGCGTAAGGGATGACAGCGCGTAGATAGTCAGATGCAGAAGTGTCTTTGGCTATCCCCACAACTAGCGCCCTTCGATCTGACGCTTTTTCCCTCAACATGTGGATAAGCATCACGTTAACTGCATTAAGATCAAGTACCGTTAGCCAAGATTCGCCCTTATCCATCATCAACGGGTGCTCCGAGGAACTGAAAATCGTGTCAACGATGGAAGACGCGACAGCCTTGATTCTTAACCAGTAATCCTTGACATTATCGCTAAGCCTTAGAATAGGGTACTCCTCATCAAGGTTAATTTCTTCAGCGAACAATCGCTTACCCAAAGATTCATGCAACTGTTGAAGTCTTTTCAAAAGCCGCTTCCCACCCTTCTCGGAAACCCCCAAGCTTTCCAGAAGCTCCTGAAAAGAAGACTGTTCGACCTGTAGCAGTCTTTGAATAGCAACGTACGGTAAGTAACGACTTCTTTCCGGCACCCAGTTCTTCCCTGAACCCAGAACAGAAGCTAGGCTAAAGTCAAGATACGTAAGTGGGCCATGTGCTGTTTCTTTGCCGAAAAGGACAGACCTCTTCCCCCTTAAGAGAAAGCGAAGATCTCGGGATGACGGTCCGAAAGTCCCGTACAGCGGCCTGTCAAGAAAAATAAGACGGACTTCCTTGTCCTCAATCGCCTTCAACGCCAAAGACAATTCAGCCATGGTCATCAATGCGTATGGTATGCGTTCAGCAGACCGCGCCAAATCATATTCAGTAGAACCAGAATCATTGGTGACAAAGAAGAGATCCTCAGTCCACAATGGCACAGACGCCGAAGCCGCGAGACGCTCGTCCCTAACAACATGGTCAAGACGGAAACGGACCTCTTTCCCCACCGAGAAGTCGCATCGAAAACCAGTGGCGCAAACATAGAAAAGCAGCATCTCAAGAAGCTCATCATAATCCATAGAACCATCGATACCCACAGCAACATAGTCACCTGACTGAAAGAAAGAAGACTTCACGCTGGATGAACCAAGACATCTTATGCAGGGAACCAGCTTCTCCCTGTTCCTCAACTCCTGTATTCTAGCTGCGAACAGACCAGCTACATCCGAAGTCTGTTTCCTGAGTCTCTCCGCAAGAAAACTCATCTCAACCCCAATTACACT
>CAYURV010000120.1:0-3739 GCA_964447115.1 uncultured Candidatus Bathyarchaeia archaeon | reverse complement strand
AACATGAGGCCAATCTGCTGAATCTGCGTCCAATTCCATGTGCCGTTGTCCGCAAGGGTAGTCCTGTTTGCCATCGCTGTGATCCAGTATCCGTAATCCCACCAGCTGGCCACAACAGTGTTCCCGTATGGAGGCGAAGGAGGCGTATTCTCTCGCAACCAGATTAAAGTGTCTATCCAGTCTCGGGATATGGATGATGGTTTGGCCGACATACCTGCCGAAGCGATTGTTGAAGGCGCAAAGGCTTGGGTGTAAACTCTCGGCCCTTGAGCAAGCGGACCCGCAACAAAATCGGCACCGACGACATAGGTCAAAGTCAAGAGAATGAACATCATCGCCACAATTCCGGCCGCAGTTTCTCTTCCAAGAATCCGGCCGAAACGCGTCTTCTGTCTAGGTGCTTGGGGAGTCTCCATAAGAGATAAGATGAAGGGTCTCAAAAGGCGAACCACACCTAACGCCCAAAGCAGGCTCAGTACTGGGGACATTATGATGTTCAATCTTATCATCGAGCTGGCAAAGAATATCGAAGTCAAACCGAATATAATCATAAAAAGGCTTGAGTTTGTCGCCATGATGCTCGCAAAGAAGAGACCGACAGGCATAAAGAAGACTCCGACTCCGAAGTTGTAATAAAAAGTTCCCCATGCTGAAGGCCTATGTTCGGCAACTGACTCCACGATAGGGCTCTCAAAGCGCACAAACGGATTGAGCACAGACAAGAATTTTGTTTCAAGCCCCTTGATCATTCCCCTCGACCATAGGAAGACTGCTAGAACTGTTGCCAAAGAAAGAATGATGAGGATGTAAGTCAGTTTCTGGCGTGATGTTTTCGCACGCTGATTAATCTCGGCAATCAAAAGAGCGAAAAGGACAGCATAAACAGGTAGAAAGAAAACCTCATAAATGAACCCAAAGCCCAGGTAGGGGACATTAACGGCTACTAAAAGCGTCAGCAGAAAAATTATTGCGTACGACAAGAGCAAACGCGACGAATACCTATGGGCAACAATAAGAACTAAAGCGAACATAGCAGTCATGACAACCGGGTATCGTGAAGCCCCCCAAGAGGCACATAGATAACCCAAAGACAACCCAGCAGCCACGGCGTACTGCAGACCTGTCTTCAAAGGCTTGTTTTCATCTATTGACCTAAGGAAGAAGAGAACGAAAAGCAGTATACCGAAGATTCCTACGGTTTCGTCATCAAACCATCCCAGCGAAGTTCGATTAATGTAGGACGAATCCAGTGCCAGAAATAGGGCGGCAAGCATTCCAACGGACTCCCCGCCCAAATCTTTACCAACGAAATATATGACAAGGCAAGTTACGGTAGCCATTATAACAGGAAAGATGACGCACAGATTGTAAACAGGGTCTGAAAGCAGAGGATCGAGACTGGGACTGGGAACAAGCTGGATCCCTAACCCATCCAAAGCAAAGTACAATGCTGCAGCCGTCAGAGGGAGCCCTAAGTAGGTTGTACGAGCCACTCGATTTCCATACGGATACCAACTCATGAAGTCGCGCCATTCGATCCATCCGTTCTCGCCGTAGAGACCGTGCTCTGTAATGTACTTTACTTGGCGGTATTGGTAATAGGGGTCGAACTCGCTTAGAAAATATCCCCAACGGATGGGCAGCAACCTGACGCTGAAGGCTATGATGAGTATAATAGGGATTAGGGCGCCCTTTATCAATGAAAAGTGGGATGTCTTTAAGCGTATAGCTTGAACTTTCTTCAGTCCTGCAACGATGGTCTCTACGCTCGGCATCTTTCGGACTCCGCTTTGCTAATCCTGTGTCTACATCGATGCCAGAACCGTTTTATTTAGTTTGCGGTTTAGTACTATACCTAGTCCCGTTCGTGCAACTTATTAAGAAAACTTGCATCCAGTTATTCCCATAGGGCTTGATTGTTACGCTGTGTGCGGGCGGTCTTGAATGCCTTTGAATACTAACTGGCTCAAGTATCTTTGGAAGGAAAGAAGGCCCATTCTTCTACGTCAGACCTTCCGCATAGCGGCGCTTCACAGAACTCCTTTCAGATCGCTTCTTGAAAATATCCTTCGCATTACTGAAGAATATCAAGCCGGTTTCACCTTCCCAATCGTTGCCTCTTCGGCTTTGAGAAATCCTGAACTCATACAACTTGTCCTGAGCTTTCACCAAGAGGTTGCATCTCACGGCTTTTATCACGTAAACTACACCTACCTGTCACCTGATGCGCAGAGCACCGACATATTGAGGAGCATTCTGGCATTCAAGAGTCTGAAAACCGTCATCCGAGGATTTAGAGCGCCCTATAACGTATGCACTGATCAGACCCCCCGATTGTTGGAGAAGTTTGGCTTCCTCTGGGATGGAAGCTTCGGCTTCAAACCGCAATACCGCGAACTGAGCAGCTTTTTCAGAGTTGAAGTTGACAACCATATGTCGAGCTTCGTGTGCATCCCATTGTATAAGTGGTCCGATGACAGGATGATCGATGTCTACGGCCTAGACAGCACCCAAATGGCGAAGATACTGAAAAGGGCTATGCGACAGACTAAGGGGAAATGCGGGGTGATCATGTTCGACCTCCACCCGATAAGGATAGGACAACCAAAGTACAACGACCTACTCAAGCAGGTCTTGGCGTACGGGACGGAGCTGAACGGATGGTTCCCGACAGTCACTGAAGCTGTGGAGCAATGGTTCAAACATCACGAGTGGAAAGATGGCGCGTCTTTTTGCTGCCTGTTAACAGGAGACATTGACAGCCTCGCTCTTCTTGATTATCTAAGGAGACTCTTTTAAAATACCTAAGAAGAACAACGGTGACTGATGTCCAAAGTGAGTTAGTATCCGTTAGAATATGCTAGATTCATCCATTAGGTCTTCAGTCTCCTTCTTTGGCTTTTGTGTTTTTGAGCTGTAAAGACTTAAGGAAAACATTAAAGCACACAATAAGCTAAGCTAGATGACGGAGGCTGGTATACATGAGCGAGCGGTTGACTATAGTTGGCGTAGGCACAATGGGACGCAGTATTGCACTGGCCGCCGCCCTATCAAAGCTAAAAGTCACACTTGTAAGCAGACGTGGCAGAAGAAGTTACTCGGATTTTCTAGGTTTCTGTGAAAGAGAACGAAAGAAGGGAAGGATTAGCGCTGATGAGATGTATCTACGTTCCTATGTCAGCTGGAGTGAATCTCTCCGGGAAGGAGTAGAAGACGCTGACATCGTGATTGAGGCCAGGGAAGAAGACGATAATGTAAAGAAGGAACTTTTCAAAAGATTGGATATGCTATGCCCCAGTGATGTTGTCCTATCTTCTAACACATCCTCTCTGAGCATCACAGACATCTCAAGCGTAACTGAACACCCAGAGAGGGTCATCGGGATACATTTCTTTAATCCCGCCCATATTATGAGACTCGTAGAGGTCATTCCTTCTCAAAAGACATCGAAAGAAACTCTTGAAAAATCATTGAATCTCGCCCATAGGCTTGGTAAAGAACCTGTCGTCGTGAAGGACTTTCCAGGGTTTATTGTCAACAGAGTTCTTTTCACAATGATAAACGAATCGTCATATTGTTTGATGGACGGTCTTGCAGACGCTGGGACAATTGACAAAGCCTTAGAGCTTGGAGCAAACCTGCCGATGGGTCCCCTAAAACTGGCTGACTATATAGGAGTTGATGTCTGCCTGAACATACTGCAGAACTTATACAAAAGGACTAAGAAGGATAAATACAA
>CAYURV010000119.1:0-3752 GCA_964447115.1 uncultured Candidatus Bathyarchaeia archaeon | reverse complement strand
TCGGGCAAGTACCAATCCACTACAATCACAAGAATACAGGAAGACCTCCGACAGCTGTTAAGTGGACATCCAAATATATCGATGCACCCCATACTCCTCTGTTCCCATTTGGACACGGATTGAGCTATACAAGGTTCGAATATGGCAACCTGCAAATTAACCGTAAGGGGAAAGGGGCTGCCCAAAGAGTCGAGGTAAGCGTGGATGTGAAGAATGTGGGCGATCGCAAGGGCGACGAGATCATCCAGCTATATCTAAGAGATGTTGTTGCAAGCGTGACGAGGCCAGTCAAAGAATTAAAGGGGTTCAAAGGGATAACGCTTGAACCAGGCGAGAAGAGGACAGTGAAATTCACACTTACCTTGGAGAATCTTTCATTTATTGGCCGAGATATGAGACGCATTGTGGAACCAGGCACTTTCGTGGTCATGGTCGGTAAATCGTCTGAGGATATTCAACTGGAAGGCACTTTCGCAGTAGAAAAGCAGACGGAGATTCTTCAAAGATAGAATCAGAGAAAAGCTGTCTGAACATATAAAGCCTTTAGGAGCGACATGTCTAAAGAGTCTATCTACCATCGGTTCTTCTCCTGACATACTAGCTTTTCAGCTACGTAAGATTACCCCTTCATCACAAGAGAACTCGCTAAGAGATATAACTTGGTTAAAAGAATTCGTCAGAGTCTTTGTGCTTGGGCGTTTTCTTAATAAATTCAACGACTTCTTCAAGTGAAGAAGCCCCACTCATCGGTCCTATTTTCGTGACGTTCATCGCTCCAACTGCACTTGCGAGCTCCATCGTTCTGCTTAAGGGCCAGTCCCTTAGCAAGCCGTATACGAAGGCTGCATCGTATACATCTCCAGCCCCTGTGGGGTCGACTTCTGAGACTTTAAAAGCCGGCTCGAAGACCATGTCGTCGCGCGTTACTGCTAAGGCGCCTTTAGCCCCCATTTTTATCACAGCCATCTCCGGTCCCATTTCTAAAAGCTCTTTGCCCGCTTCGATTGGGTTAATTTTACCAGTCAGCGTTTTAGCCTCGTCCCTGCTTGGCAATACTACCCGACTAACCTTGAGTATAGGTTCACATATCTTTCTGATGGTCTCAACATCTAGGAGTTCAGGTCTGAGGTTCGGGTCAAACGTCACTGTAACACCCGAATCATGTGCTATCTCCGCAGCCTTGTAACATGCCTTCTTGCTCTTTCCGCTGACAGCCAACGCTGAACCCATAATGTGTAAAAATTTGGAGTTAGAGATATACTCTCTTTCTATGTCCCTCGGTGATAGCTGCCCTGCGGCTGCATGGCGTAGGTGAAAAACAAATTTCCTTGCACCTGTGGAATAGTACATGTTGAAGGCTGTGCCTGTCGTGTATCCCTTTGCGACGCGGATATGGCTGGTGTCTACCCCGTCTTCTCCAAGACGGTCTAGAAGGAGTTTGCCAAACTCGTCGTCCCCAACTACACCGATAAACCCAGTTCTAGCCCCCAGGATCGCAGCCGCATCTATAAAAATTGCAGGTGCTCCACTAGGGTAAGGTCCGAGATAAACACCCAAGACATTGTGTGGCACATCCAGCTCCTTGCGCATAATTTCGACAAGGAGTTCCCCTAAGCTAATTATGTCTAGAGGCAAGGCAAAAACCTCTACGGTTGATATTTCAGAGGTGTTCGACCTAATTAGCCTTGCGAGATATCAATGAAATAGGATCTAACCTTTGCGGCGTTGATTCTTATGGCAACCATTGACTTCCCAAAGAAAGAACCTGGAAAGAATGAATCGGAGAGCTGATAGCCTTTACGCGGCGATCGAGGAAAATTTAAGAACACGTAGGGTCAGATACGTACATAGAAAAGGTTCCTGGGTGGATGGTTCGGTTTGAAACCTGTTCCTTTTCGCGATGTTCATCTAGATTTCCATACTAGTGGGCTTATTTCAGATGTTGGAGCTGATTTCAACCCTGAAGAGTTTGCGCGAACATTCGCGGAAGCGCACGTCAACTCCGTTTGCGTTTTCGCCCGGTGTCACCACGGTTACTGCTATTATCCGACCAAAGTAGGCACTCCTCATCCTGGATTGAGAAGGAAAGACCTTTTGGGCGACATGATAAAGGCTTTAAGGTCTTTTAACATTAGCCCCGGGGGATACACAACCGTCGTTTGGGACGAGCTAACAAGCCAATTGCATCCAGAGTGGCGGCAAGTTACCGTTGACAAGACTTTTATTGGAGGCGAACGTGCAGGATGGAAGTGGCTTTGTATGAACACCCCGTATGTTGACTGGATAGAGGCACACATACAGGAACTACTTGCGAATTACGATTTTGACCGACTTTTCGTGGATATAGTAATGCAATGGCAAGACGGGTGCAGCTGCGACTACTGCCTCAAGGACATGGAGAAAGGCGGGCTTGACCCCAAAAGCCCAGTAGACCGACGGCTCGAAGCATTTCGCGTCCGAAGTCGCTTTATAAAGAGAATCGATGCGGTCATTAAGGAGTGCGATCCCGAATTACCGGTCTACTACAATCGTCCTTGGCCTCTTTCTGCCCACCCTGAAGCCACTTTGAGGCGAGACTTGGCTCACTATGGCTATATGATCATTGAGTCTCTTCCTTCGGGTCACTGGGGGTATAACCACTTCCCCTTGCTTGCCCACTATTTCATGCATAAAGGCATTCCAGTGGAGTCTCACACCGGCCGTTTTCACTCCTCATGGGGTGACTTTGGGGGACTCAAGAACCAAGCGGCATTGGAGTATGAATGTCTACGCATGGCTGGGAGAGGCATCAGATGTGGCGTGGGGGACCAGCTTCACCCACGCGGTCGGCTAGACCTAGCTACCTATAAGCTAATAGGCTCAGTCTACAGCCAGATCGAAAACCTCGAACCTTGGCTGATCGATACGGATCCAGTCGCAGACATCGGAATACTCATTGCTGCTGGAACAGGCCCTGAAGGTGTTCTCGAAACTGATCAAAGCTCAGAGGAGGGCGCGATGCGCATGCTTATGGAGCTCGGACACCAATTCCTCATTGTAGACGAGTGGGACGACCTCTCCGCGTTCCGTCTTCTCATCCTCCCCGACCACGTCTACGTAACAGAGGGACTGACAGAAATGCTTCGAGAATTCCTTGCCGAAGGGGGCAAGATCGTGGCAAGTTACGCTTCCGGCCGCTCTATTAAGGATGATGTCTGCCCTATTCCTGAATGGCCTGTCATTTGGCTCGGAGAGAGCCAATATTCAGTTAACTATTTGCGACCAGTTGACGGGAAACTAAGTCCGAGCATTGAAGAGTATAATTATGTCCTCTATGAGCCAGCGGCGTCGGTTGAAGCACTACCGGATGCGAATATCCTTGCCACGGTTGTCGAACCCTACTTCGAACGGACCGCATCACATTTCTGTTCTCACCGTCAGACCCCTCCTGCCCGTGACACCGGCCGACCAGCGGTTGTCAAGACCGAAAAGATAATTTATTTCGCTGCTCCAGTCTTCCGAGCCTACCGACGCTTCGGCAACCTCATCTATAAGCTCCTTCTCAAGAACGCGATAAACCACTTAATGCCAAAACCCGTGCTTAGTCATAATCTGCCGTCAACGGCAGAGATCACAGTTCGGCGCCGAGGAAGCCACTATATTGTCCACTTGCTTCACTACGTTCCACAGAGACGCGCCGACATAGATATTGTTGAAGACGCGCTTCCCCTCACGGATCTGCAGATTGGCATACTGGGCCACGCTACACAAGC
>CAYURV010000118.1:0-3795 GCA_964447115.1 uncultured Candidatus Bathyarchaeia archaeon | reverse complement strand
TACACAGGCAGCTGAACCAAAGAAAGAAGAGAAGAAGGAAGAGAAGACCGAAGAGGAAGCCTTGGAAGGTCTCGGAGCCCTCTTTGGGTAGGCAGGACGGGAAAACTTCCTTTTCTCTTTCGAAGCAATCCAGTCCTTGTCCGTATTCATGTGAGGCATGTTCAGGTTTAAATATGCTTGAGGTGTTAATCTCTGTATTTGCAGGCGCATTTGTCATCGTTTACCGGAGATGAAGGTTGATGCGTTTTCCTGAGGAGGAGTATCATCTACCGTTCTTCGATGAGTATGGCTACGTTCGGAAGTTCTGCCCCAGTTGCAGAGAGTATTTTTGGACGCAAAATCCAGACCAGAAACTGTGCGGTGAATCTACAGTCCACGGGTGTGCCGATTACACTTTCATCGATAACCCTCCTACCCGCAAATCTTATAGGCTACAGGAGATGAGAGAGGCTTTTCTGTCCTTCTTTGAGAGAAGGGGACATCAACGGATAAGGCCTTATCCCATCGTAGCCCGATGGAGAGATGACCTTTACTTTACAAACGCTAGTATAATTGATTTTCAGCCCTATGTTACTGAGGGCATGGTTCCTCCTCCAGCAAACCCTCTCGTCATAAGCCAGCCTTGTGTCAGGTTTCCGGACATAGACAGCGTCGGACCGACCTTTGGACGGTACGGCACAGTCTTCGAGATGGGTGGTCACCATGCGTTCAACTATCCGGATAAGGAGGTGTACTGGAAAGACGAGACTGTACGTTACCATCACGAGTTCATAACGAAAGACCTCGGTGTCAAATCCGAAGAGGTAATCTACAAAGAGGGGACGTGGTCAGGAGGCGGGAACGCGGGCCCAGATGTCGAGAGCATAGTCCGAGGTCTCGAAGTTGCCACATTGGTCTTCATGAAGTACAAGGTGGTGGACGACGAGTTCATCGAGCTGCCCATTAGAACAGTTGACACAGGTTACGGCATAGAAAGGTTTACGTGGCTATCCCAAGGCTCGATCAGTGGTTTTGAATCGATTTACGAGGACCTGTTTGACAAGATCTTAGACATGGCAGGCGTAGACCTCCCAGAGAAAAGGCTGCTCGCTGAGGTTTCACGAGTTTCAGGGCTGATCGAAGTCTCTAAGACTTCAAGCCTAATTGAGAACTGGAGGAAAGTATCCCGCAAGATAGGCGTGGACGTAGAAGAACTCTACCGCCTAGTGAGCCCAGTCGTAAATGTTTTCGCGATAACGGATCACACCAAATGCATAGGGTTTCTCCTTGCCGAGGGAGTGGTTCCCTCGAACGTGCAAGAGGGATATCTCACGCGACTGATGATCAGAAGAACCTACAGGCTTCTAAAGAACCTCTCAATCGAGGACAGATTGTCCGATATAATAGACATGCAGATATCTAGATGGTCAAAAGACTTTCCTCATCTCATGGAGATGCGCGACGAGATCCTGAGTCTTCTCTCCGCTGAGGAGGAAAAGTATAGGCAGACCATCCAGAGAGGGCTAGGATTAGTGAAAAGAATCGTTCAAGAAGAGAAGACTGAAGCGATTTCTGAGATTCCGATAGAGAAACTTGTGGAGCTCTATGATTCTCATGGACTTACACCTGAGGTTGTCAGCGAGATGGCGGAGGATGAAGGTGCAGAGGTGAAAGTGCCTGAGAACTTCTACAGTTACGTTGCAGAGAGACACATCTCTGCTCCAATAACGCTAAAGCCAGCTTCGACCGAAGGCATCAAGGACTTCGAGGGAGTCTCCGCAGGATTGGCTGACACTCGTAGGCTTTACTATGAGGATGCTTACATCTCAGAATTCAACGCGAAGGTTCTACGCGTCTCAGACAACCTTATTGTACTAGACAATACGGCCTTCTATCCCGAAGGTGGAGGCCAGCCTCCAGACCATGGCTATTTTGAATTTGATGGAAAGAGATCGCGGGTCACCGATGTACAGAAGGCTGGCGGGGTCATAGTCCATTTTGTTGAAGCCCCCTTTCCTAAAGAGGGGGATGAGGTGAGAGGCTTGATCGACTGGGAAAGACGGATCAGCCTCATGAGGAACCATTCAGCCACGCATATAGTCATGGGCGCAGCTAGGCGTATACTCGGCGAACATGTCTGGCAGTCCGGAGCACAAAAAGACGTGGATAGAACTCGGCTTGACATTTCCCATCCCAAGCGGCTGACCACTGAAGAGGTTGGCAAGATTGAAAGGCTGGCTAACGAGGTGGTCATGAGGAATCTACCCATCGAGACTTTCTGGATGCCCAGAGAAGAGGCTGAAAGACTGTACGGCTTCAGGCTCTACCAGGGCGGCGTTGTCCCGGGCCGCGAGATACGCGTCGTGAAGACAGAGAATTGGGAAGTTGAGGCCTGCGGCGGCACCCATTGCAGATTGACTGGCGAGGTCGGGCTTATAAAGGTAATACGAACTGAAAGAATCCAGGATGGAGTTGAAAGGCTAGTATTTGCGGCTGGCAGCTCGGCAGTTAACTCTATCCAGGAGATCGAAGCTAAAGTACTCAAGGTTGCAGAGCTGCTTGAAGTTCAGACCGACAAAGTTGAGAAAACACTGGCACGAATAGTTTCGGAATGGAAGGAACTACGCCGCAATAAGGAACACCTAGCTGAAACACTGGCCAAGTACATGGCAGAGAAGTATCTCTTGACCGCAGAACAGGTATCGGGTTTGAAGCTTGTCTCAAAGATTGTTAATGCCAAGGATGTTGATGTTGACTTGCTGATCAAGGTTTCCGACGAATTAGTGAAACGCGATCCGAAGGTCGTGGTCGTCTTTATCCGCGTAAATGAGGATGCGAGACTTATCGCCATGGTGGGTAGAGAAGCCCGGGAAAAGGGGGTTGACGCCCGGGAGATCGCCCGAGAGGCAGCGGCAGAGCTAGGTGGTGGCGGAAGCGGTAGACCGGAGTTCGCCCAAGGTGGAGGGACCCGCGTTGAAGGAGCATCCAAAGCTTTGGAAAGGGCTAAGATGGTCATACGCATGAAAGGTGAAGGGTGAGATTTATGTCAGTTGATTGGAAGAAGATTGAAGAAAAATGGAGGCAAGAGTGGGAGAAGGCCCGTATCTTCGAAGTCGACCCCGACCCCAAACTGAAGAAGTTTTTTATCACTTTTCCTTACCCGTATATGAATGGTCCATTGCATCTCGGGCACGGGTTCACAGCAACACGCATTGACGTTTACGCCCGCTTCATGAGAATGAATGGGTACAACACACTTTTTCCTTGGGCTTGGCATTGGACTGGGGAGCCGATTGTTGGTGCCGCCCTCCGTGTTGAAAGGGGAGACGAGGAAATCATTAGGGCGCTTAGGGAGGTTGACGGCGTTCCACGGGAGGATCTGGAAAAGTTTACTGATCCAGTGTACATGGCCAATCACTATACGCGTGAAGGTAGAGAGGCGGCAAAAAGGATAGGGTTCTCAATCGACTGGAGAAGAGAGTTCCACACAACAGATCTTGAGCCCACTTACAGCCGTTTCATCGAATGGCAATATGAAACTTTACGTGATAAAGGATACGTCGCAATAGGGACCCACCCTGTGGTCTGGTGTCCACATTGCCAGAGTCCTACAGGCGATCATGACCGACTTGAAGGCGAAGGTGTCTCGCCCGAAGAGTATACTCTGTTGAAATTTCAGTTTGACGGCGCCTTCCTGCCTGCAGCAACCTTCAGACCTGAGACGATCTATGGCGTCACAAACATGTTCATAAACCCTGAGGCGACATACGTCGAGGCGAAAGTCAACGAAGAAAAATGGATCATAAGCAAGGAAGC
>CAYURV010000117.1:0-3962 GCA_964447115.1 uncultured Candidatus Bathyarchaeia archaeon | reverse complement strand
AGGGACATTGGGTTGTGGTTGCCCCAAAAGGCAAGGCAGGAGCACCAAAGGGTCCTTGGCATGGCATCCATCTTTGCGAAGGAGACGAGCTAGAGCCTGGCAACACAGGTATCCTCTTCCTGACCGATAATATTGAAGCCACGTATAAGGAGTTGAAGGCGAAGGGCGTAAAGTTTACTCAAGGATTAACCAAGGAGCCTTGGGGTACCTACGCTATGTTCTCGGACCCTGATGGCAATGAGTTTTGGCTAATGCCTAAAGATTAGAGCCAAAAGTGTGTATCTTGGTTCGTTCATACACTATGAAGCTAAATCTAATGCTTAGAACAACAAAACCGTGCTAGCCAACTATTCGAATAAAATAGAAAACACCGATTAGGTGGTGGTGGACCAAAGGTTATCTATGGAAGATTGAAAAGCGATTCAAAGAAGATACTATGTTTTCTCGAAGCCTTCCTCTTCTCTGAACTGCATCCTGTAGAATGAGCTGTACGTTCCGCCTTTCCTCATGAGCTCTGCGTGGGTTCCCTTTTCAACGATTTCCCCTTTATCCAAGACTATGATCTCGTCGCAGAGCCTTATGGTTGAGAGCCTGTGGGCTATTATGATGGTCAACCTTTTTTCGAGTAGCTTCTTCAACGCGTTCTGGATGACGAGCTCCGTGTAAGGGTCGATGCTTGACGTAGCCTCATCCAAGACCAATAGCCTAGGATCCATCAGGAGAGTTCTTGCGAAGCTGATGAGCTGCCTCTGCCCTATCGAAATGTTTGATGAACCTTCTTGTATGACGTAATCGTATCCGCCGGGCAGCTTCATTATGAAATCATGAGCTCCGACGGTTTTGGCTGCTTCAACAACCTCCTCGTCAGACGAGTCAGGCTTACCGAACCTTATGTTATCTCTCACACTCATTGGGAAGAGAAATGAATCCTGAAGGACTATGCTCATGTATTTGCGGAGAGAAGAAATCCTGGCGTTCTTCACGTCAGCGCCGTTAACCAGGATTCCCCCTTCAAGAGGATCGTAAAACCTAGCCAGAAGGTTTATAATGGTGCTTTTACCTGCGCCTGTCGGTCCAACTATGGCCAACTTTTTAGAGTTGTCAAGGAAGAAGCTAACGTTCCTCACAACTGGGATTTTAGGATCGTACCCGAAGATGACGTTTTCAAACCCTACAGTCTCAATTGTACCCAAGTCCAAGACTTCGCCCGTAGGCAGCTCCTTGACTTCTTCGGTTGTGTCAATCAAGTCAAACATTCTCTCAACAGCGGCCATGGCTGATTGATACTGGTCATACACCGCAACCAAGTCCATGAGCGGCATGAAATATGCGAACTGATACTCTATGAAGGCAACGAGGGTTCCTATCGTGAGTTCTCCGCCCAAGACCATCAATGAGCCAAACCAAAGAATCAGCGCTGTCCCGATGATCCTCATGAAAATGATGATGGGTTGATACGAAGCTGAAATCGCTATCGCTCGAAGGGTTGCACTGACGGTCTTGTCTTGGGATTCCTCAAATTTCTCGTTAGCTTTCTCTTCCTGCACAAAGGATTTTATGACCTTCATCCCCGAAAGGTTCTCTTGAATCCTAGACGTCAGGCCTCCAACGTTGGATAGGACCGCGCGGTAGGCTGACCTTGAGAATCTCCCGAGGAGCCATGCGGTGCCGACTGCCAGGGGAAGCACCGCGACAGCGAGGAAGGCAAGCTTTACGTTCAGGAAGAAAATGATGATGAGTGACCCTAGTATTGAAGCCGTGTCTGTCACTATGCTTGTCAACCCCATCCTTAGGAATATTCTGACCGTGTTCGCGTCGTTTACTGGTCTAGACATTATCCTCCCAATCTCGCCTTCAGAAAAATACCTAAGCGAGATTTTTTGTAGTCTAGCCATCATCTCGTCTCTCATCTCCGCAACGATATTCTCGCCTGCGATTCTCATCTGGTAAAGCTGAATATACTGGAACCAGTAGTTCGCCAGGGCTACAAGCACAAACAAAGGCAGCCACCAAAGGAACCCTGAAAGGTTCCTCGGCGCAATTATCTGGTCTATGGCAACCTTGTGGAGGTAGGGCGAAAGCAGACCAGTCAGAGCGCTTAGGAGTATGGCCGCCACGCCCGCGGCGAGATTTCTCCTATAACCTCTAGTATACTTGTAGACTCTCTTCAATAGAACCCTGTCAGGAACCGTTCTCTTCCTAGTCTCTTCGAATCTTGTGAATACTCCGAAGGGGCTTCCCATCTCAGCTCACTGCCTCTAAGGTGCTTTCAGGACTCATTTCGAGAAACTGCGTCTCGTATATCCTTCTATAGATTTGGCCCTCGGCCATCAGTTCACTGTGTGTTCCAAGCTCTGCAACTTGACCGTTCTCAAGGACCAGTATTCGATCCGCGTTCTTTATGGTGGAAAGCCTTTGGGCTATTATGAAGCATGTTCTGCCCTTCATCGCCTCTTCTATGGCTTCCTGGATCTCCTGTTCCGTCTTGGCGTCTACGAAGGATAGAGAGTCATCAAGGATCAGGATCTTCGGGTTCGTCAAGAGCGCCCTAGCAATTGTTATCCTTTGCCTCTGCCCGCCTGAGAGGGTCACACCTCTTTCGCCCACGATTGCGTTATAGCCTTCAGGTAGTGTTTCTATGAAGTCGTGTATCCTTGCGTTCTTAGCTGCAAGCATAATTTCGTCCATAGACGCGTCAGGTCTTCCGAAGGCAATGTTATCCTTGATTGTGCCTGCGAATATGAATACGTCCTGCAGGACAAGGCCCATCTGCCTTCTCAATGATGAAAGCTCAAAACTTCTGATGTCAGTGCCGTCAACCAGAATCCTTCCAGAATCAATATCATAAAATCTTGGGATAAGATATGTGAGAGATGTTTTACCTGAACCTGTCGAACCTAGGATTGCTATCCTCTCGCCGGAATAGGCTTTGAAGCTTACATTCTTCAGAACAGGTCTATCCTTGACGTATCCGAAGGTCACATTTTCAAATTCAACTTCGCCTTTGTCTATAGAGATATCTTTGGAGCCTGAGTTGTCCTTGACATCTACCGGCGCATCCATGACCTCATAGATTCTTTCAAGCCCAGCTGAAGCATTTATCCACATACCTGAAAGCATCGCAAGATCGCGTAGAGGAAAGCTCAGCCTCATCATGTACCGCGCGAAGAGAATGAGGCCTCCTATTGTCAGCATTGACGCAGGCGAAGCAATCATGTTACCTCCGTAAAGATAAACCACTGCTATTCCAAGGGTCAGTATGGCTTGTGCAGAGGGCATGTACTTAGACTGAATCTTGCCAGCCGTAATGGCAGTGTCAACGAACACCTTCTCAACTTGTTTGAACCCTTCCTCCATCTCGCCTTCTCGCTGGAAAATCCTGACAACTTTCATCCCTAGAATGTTCTGTTGTACGTATGCGCCCAGTTTACCAAGTATGAGCATCATCTTTGCGAAAAGGGGCATGGTCTTAATCCAAAGCTGCGCCGTGAACCAGAAAATCAACACCATGGGTAAGACGGATATTAGGCTCATGACTGGGCTGATCGAATACATTATTCCCAGCACGATGATGACTGTGAAGACCGCATTGGTCGAGGTGCCGATCCATGACCTGAGAAACATATCTACGGCTTGGAGATCCATTGTAGCTCTTGAGACAAGATCGCCCACGGCTGTCGCATCGTAGAACTTGAACGACTTGCTCTGAAGAGAGGCGTAGTAGTCAGATCTTACATCTCTGACTATCAGCTGGGCGAGATACCCGTGAACATAAGTCAATATGAAGTTGACTACTCCGAAGCCAGCCACAGCCAGAACAATTTTCGTTATGAGATCGGCTAAAAGTTCATGCTTTCCGCCCAACAAGACGCTGTCGATGATCTGCGAAGTATAGATCGGTTCCAGAGTGAAAAGGTAGGACCTCAGAAGGGACAAGACAACGATAGGGATAGCCAGATGAA
>CAYURV010000116.1:0-4026 GCA_964447115.1 uncultured Candidatus Bathyarchaeia archaeon | reverse complement strand
ATGGCAACGCCTTGGCTAGTCGTTCCTCATGCCCAATCTGCGTTGAAGGGAAGCGGCACTCTAGTCTCTTTCAGCCCGACAATCGATCAAGTGGTTAAGACCTCCGAGGCGCTTGAAGAGAACGGGTTCGTAGACATTGAAACCGTCGAATGCCTTGTTAGAAGAATGCAGATTGAGAGAGGGAAGACACGACCTGAAACCTTGATGACGGGTCACACAGGTTACATAACATCAGCAAGAAAGGCGCTATGATAGGCCTTCAGAACCCTGAACTCAAATTGCAGAGCAGTTGACTGTCAGTATGCCGAGAACCTCTGGATTAGAAAAATATAAGAGTTTATGTTCAACTATTTTGCACTAATATACATCCAAACTCTATATGCAGACCAAGTTAGGAGCCCTTCCCGAATTGACAAGCTCATCTAAGAAGAAAAATATCTTGCTTAGGGAAGTGGGCAGACTATGGGAAAACAGCGCATTTAGAGCTATCTTTCTCATCATGCTTGCTTTACTGGGGAGCTTTGTTCTTCAAGAAGCTCTTGTTTTGGCACTAAGGACAGAGCATCCTTTACATACGCCCATATCTGGAAGCATGTACCCCACATTGAAGATTGGTGATCTACTAGTCGTCAGAGGCGGATTGAACGGCAATGATATTGTCGCTGGCTCTCAACCGGTCGGGGACATAATAATTTTTGCAAAACCCGGTCACCCTGATGAGCTTATCGTCCACAGAGCTGTAAGGAAATTCCAAGAGGATGGGGAGTGGTATTTCATAACTAAGGGGGACGCGAATGCGTATGATGATTGGGAGATGTGGAGGTGGAAAATATCCGAAAGTGACGTAGTGGGTAAAGTAATAGTCTCCGTCCCACTTTTAGGATACTTCCTAAGGTTTTTGGATGAGACCAAGGCATATTTCGGCGAATATGGCGTCACTCTTAGAACTTTTCTGATAATCGTCTTGATAGTCGCGTTGTTTCTTCTCGAATACACTGGCTCATCAGATAAGTCAAAGAAACCTCAAGAAAGTGGAGAAACGGACGCAAAGAATGACTTACAGGAATGAGACATCGGAAGACATAAATGGCACCTGCAGTCCTTTATAAAGAAGTGTTTAACGGCAAATCTGTTGAGATTTTACGTTAGAGGGATGATTTAATGCCGAAAGTCCAAGCTAAGGTGAAGATAGAAAATGTGGTTGCTTCTGCCACTTTGAATCAGAGAATCGATCTGAAAGCTGTGGTGAAGAGCTATCCGGGTGTAGAGTATCGGCCTGAACAATTTCCCGGACTCGTCTTTCGGCTGAAACGACCGAAAACGGCCACCCTAATCTTTAACTCAGGCAAGATGGTCTGCACTGGAGCAAAATCTGAGAAGGAGGCTCGGGGGGCGGTCATGAAGGTTATTAGAGAGCTGAAGAAAAGCGGGATAGTGATCATCGGCAAACCTGAACTCAAGATTCAGAACATCGTCGCCTCGGCCAATCTGGGTGGTATGATTGACCTTGAGAAGTCAGCTTTTACGCTGGGCAAGACGATGTATGAACCTGAGCAGTTCCCCGGCTTAATCTTTCGCATGGACGATCCGAAAGTCGTAATCCTGCTCTTTGCCAGCGGAAAGCTTGTATGCACAGGCGCCAAAAAAGAGGAGGACGTTTACAAGGCCGTTGAGAAGCTACATAAACGGCTAGAAGACGAAGAGCTAATTTACTACGCATGATCCCGTAGTTCTACATAAGCGTATCAGTCAGCGGATGCACGTATGGCGCGATTTGAACACAGCCACCATATGATAAAGGAGATATTCGAGGAACCTGTCGTAGTTAGGAGAACACTCGACGAAGAAAAAGAAAGAACCAGTGAGATAGCTCATGAGATTAGATCCGCTGGCTACGAGATGATCTACATAACCGGCAGTGGAACAAGCTACCACGCGGGGCTAGCGAGTCAATATGCGTTGTCAAACTTGACAGAATTGATGACGAGTATAATCCCAGCTTCAGAGTTTAGCCGCTGGATTCCGACCAAAATCCAGAGAAAAGTTCTTCTAATGGCGATATCCCAATCTGGGGAAAGTGTTGACGTTCTTGAAGCAGTTCAAGCCGCACTGAGCAGAAGAATGACGGTTCTTGCTGTGACCAACACACCGGGGAGCAGACTTGCTGAAATTTCAAGATATCATCTTCTGCCCAAGTCAGGTAGGGAGTTAGCTGTCCCGGCGACAAAAACCTATGTCACCCAGCTGATGTCGATCTTTATGCTTTCAGTAGAGCTCGCTGCTGAGACCATGAGCCCAAAGGACTTTGCGCGGACAAGGGAAGGGCTCTACAAGGCACCGAAGCTTCTCGAAAAGACACTAAGATTGTTGAATGCCCAGATTCGTGACATAGCGGGGAAGTATCGAGAAAAGAACTTCCTATTCCTTCTTGGTAGCGGCCCCAATTACGCCACAGCGTTGGAGGGCGCGTTGAAACTGAAGGAGACATGCACAATATACGCGGAGGGATTTGCTACGAGAGAGTTTCTTCACGGTCCCATGAGGTTAGTTGACGAAAGAACCATAATTGCGATGATAGCTTCTCCAGACGAGATTGAAACCTATCACAGCCTTGGGAAGAGCCTTAGAAACTTCGGCGCTCCCGTCATCCTAATCTCAGAAGAAACGGTTGAAGCTGCCAATTCAGGCGAATCATGGGACGAAGCCATCTTAGTTCCTCCCGGACTACCAAAAGTCTTTTCTCCAATCCTTTACATAATCCCTCTTCAGTTGTTTGCCTATTACAGTTCAGTTTTTAGGGGATTGAACCCGGACATGCCAGAAAAACTGACGAAGGTGGTTAGGTAGACTTGAAAGTAAAAGCCGTTGTCTTTGATATCGACGATACATTGTACGACTCATCTCTCCAGATGAGGATGACCCGACTGAATGCGATAAGAGCCATGATCGAGGCAGGCCTTCCCGCAGATCTAGAGACAGTATACAAGACGTTGGATGAGATAGCTCATCAGTATGGTCCGCACTACACTAGGCACTTCGACAAGCTGCTGGAACTTTTGGGATTGAGATGGAACCCAAGGGTCATAGCAGCTGGCGTAGTTGCTTACCGAGAGACAAGTGAAGCTTACCTGAAGCCCTTCCCCGACACTGTGCCAACACTGGTCAAACTGCGAGACTCAAAGTACAGGATAGGTGTGACCTCAGATGGTAGATCGGTGAAACAGTGGCAGAAGCTCATACAGCTAGGAATCCATCACCTCTTTCATTCCGTAGTGGTGTCGGAGGATTTAGGAACTGAAGAACTCAGTGTCGATATATTCAAAGAATGCCTAAATGAGTTAGGGTCCAGACCTGAGGAGACTATCTACGTAAGTAGCAGACCGAACAGGGCGATACTTTACGCCAATAGAGCTGGAATGATCAGTGTTAGAATTAAGAAGGGAGACTCCCTCGTCGAAGAGCCCGAACTGCCCGAAGCAAAGGCCAAGTATGAGATAGAGAGACTTTCAGAAATCTTCACCGTATTGGACACTCTAGAACGAGCTTCCTCGAAACAATAAGGTAGAAACAGAAGGGCAAACTTACTTATGTTTTAGGTGCCAGATCCAGCAAGGAATCAGTTCCTGAAGTGTTCCCATCCCTTTCGTTCTATCAGCTTTGTCTCTCCATTCACCTCTTGGACGATTCTCTTTTCTTCTGTTGCTACTCCGATTCTCGTCAGCGCAGTGTCAAGGTTTCCCATAGCACTATTCGCCTTTCTCCAGAGCCCAGGCTTAACAGTCACAACCAATTCGTATTCTTCTCCTCCATAGAGAGCTAGATCCAGTGGATCTAGATTGTGGATTTCGGCGAACTCAACGGCTTCTGGTGCCATAGGAACAGTGTCGACCCTGAAGCCAATGTTGCTTGCGTCCGAAAGCTCGTATAGACTCCAAGCTAAGCCGTCGCTAGAGTCTATAGAAGCTGTCAAGGCGCCTGTCTGAGCGAGAGCCAAGCCTTCCTTGAGCCGTGCTTTGGGCATGAAGA
>CAYURV010000115.1:0-4036 GCA_964447115.1 uncultured Candidatus Bathyarchaeia archaeon | reverse complement strand
GACTGCACAGAAAGCTATTGTACCAAAGGTCTGTCAATGATGCATGAAACAGGTGACTCAGGCTATCGCTATGCATCTTTAGTATTCTGGCAAAATCTTATTAGGTTCTAATAGTTAGTGGTGTGGAAGGTGCTCATCATGGCTAAAACCTTTGGGGATTTTGTTGGCTATTGTGGCCTATATTGTGGCGCCTGTGGAATACATCAAGGGCGGATAAAACAGGCAGTTGAGAACCTGCGGAAAATCATAGGTGCTTACGGTTTTGACAAGATGGCTTCTGAACTAGCGAACTGGGACCCAGCCTTTAAGAACTATGCAGAGTTCGAGAAGGTTCTAGACGGTTTCGTTAAGCTCTTAGGGGAATGTACGGGATGTGTTGCTGGCGGCGGAGACCCTAACTGTGCCGTCCGTCAGTGTTGTAAGCAAAAAGGTTACACAACTTGCGCAGAATGCACCGAAATGTACACTTGCGAGAAACTCCAACGCGTAGGGGGTTCATTGGAGAACTTGAAGAGAATAAAATCTGCAGGAGTCGACAACTGGGCCAAAGAGATGCAGAAAAGAGTGGATGCTGGCTATTGCCAACTGGACGATATAATTGGATAAACCGATTCCAGTGCTAAAGGCTTGACCATTCGATGTTCTTCTTCGAGATGTCTTCCCAGCATCTGCGGCAGATAGGCACCATCTGGCCTTTGAAGTAGATGCTCAGACCGATATCGAGGCTCTTGCATTCTGGCTTCCACGGATTCATGCAATGCATTCTGGAAACCAATGAATTCCCTAGGCTAGGTGGCTCCTTTGCGATCGATCTTCTACGCTTATTTGTGTTTGGTCTCATATTGATGGGGTTCTCGTTTCCTACATGTCTGACCGTAGTTTTGTCATAAAATTCATTTTCTTTCTTCAATTCAGTCATAGCCTTCTCGTTGACACGTTCTCCAAGTGTCGTTTGAATGGGTAGGGCGGGTTCCTGTTCGATCCTGCTTGTTAAAGGTTCGTTTTTCCTAAGAGAGTCGAGTCCAGAGTTTATAATTGTGCTTTTCAGTGTCCACTCTTCCTCCCCAATCTCGCCTAGAATACGCTTAAGTTCAAGTTCCACAAGTAGAGACTCCAGAATCCTGGTTCTTTCAGTGAGGTTTGTTTTCCAGAAGGATTCTTCTGCTGCTAACGTTTCCATTAGGTCTGCGACGACTGACGTGAGGCGGCTGAGCTTGCTGTCTATGAGATCGAAGGTTTTCTGCGAAATCTTGCCGCTGAGCAATAAGCCCTGTAAAGCTTCCCTTTTCTTGCCTTCAGACTTGAGGTAGACATCGAGTTCACCGAGCACCCTCGAAAAGCTCATACCCGCCCAGCCCAACCTAAGGATGGGCGAAAGAGTTAAAACATTTTTCGAACATGCAAATATATCACAAGATATTAGAATCCCCTGTTTGCTAACAAGTCTTGACCAAACATTAAGGTAAAAAGACTGGTAACCACCAAACCAAATATGTCATCAAACATTACAAAAATTATTGAGTTCAGGATCTGTCAAGCCACGAAAGGGCATCGTGACAATACTGCGCTAACCACCTCCTTTAGGTGAGGCTAGGTCTACGCCCATTCTGACAGCCAAGTTACAGATTTCTGCCCAAGTCTTCTTAGGCACCGGAACTCCTTCTTTACGCCTCTTCTTTTCAGTTCTGAATTCCAGTTCTCCGGGAATCAAGATCTCCTTGAATCCTGGTCTAGGTTTAGAAGATTTAATGGCTCTAATCAAATCGTCCATCTGGCTCTTGAACTCGTCAACCGGCATGAAACTCTCAATATCTATGACTTCGAAGAAGACACCATTGCCCTTTTTTCTTGCTTCATAGGCGCAGCCGTCACCCGAAAGGAGACCAGCCAAAACTTCTGCGACGAGAGCTAACCCAAACCCCTTGTGTCCTGCAGCATCGCCACCTAAGGGTAGAATGGCGCCGCCTTGGTAGAGGTCTTTTGGGTTGTTGCTTGGGTTCCCGTCTCTGTTAATTATATAACCGTCTGGAAGCTTTTCTCCCTTGTGGAACATTACTCTGACCTTTCCTTCTGCACAGACGCTTGTCGCTATGTCTAGGATGAAAGGTTTCTCACTGCCTGTGGGAAAGGCATAGCATATGGGGGCTGTGCTGAGGAGCGATTCTTTTCCACCGTGTGGTGCTACTCGTTTAGTAGAGTTTGCCATGGCAATGCCTATCATGTCTCTTTCCATAGCCATCTCCGTGTAATCGGCCAATCTTCCTATGTGGTAAAGGCTGAAGGCGCATACCGTGCCTACTGAATTCTCCTTAGCCTTCTCGATGGCTATCTCCATGGCTCTTTTCGCCACAACTTGACCGAAACCCCAATTGCCATTCACTAACGCCGAAGAATGAGTTTCCCGCACGACTTCAGTCTTCGCATCTGGCCTGATGTCCCCCCTTTCAATAGCTTTAACGTACTGAATAATACGCATCACCCCGTGAGAGTCCTGTCCAGCAAGGTTAGCCCTGACAAGAAACTCTGAGACGAGTTTGGCTTCTTCAGCCGGTGAGCCTGAAGCCACGAAAATTTCTGTTCCCATCTTTACAAGTTGGTCAGCCTTGAGAACTGGCATAAGGTATTTCGCTCCTATTTGTCGATTCTAATACCGGTTTATCCTTTAATAAACATTGTTTGACTTGCTAAGTGTCCACCGCGTCAAGAAGAAGCCTTTTAGTTCCTGCAAGGTTATATAGCTTTACTCTAGCATATAGTTCGAGATTTCATTGAATACGTGGAAGGAGCGATTCTTGTGGCGAAGCTGATCTACGTGGTCATCGATGGGATGGGTGACTTGCCCATTATGGAACTGGGCAATCGAACTCCCTTAGAAGTTGCTGAGACCAAAAATATGGATTCTCTGGCGAAGAAAGGAAGACTCGGGCTCATGTACACTGTGGGGAAGGGAATAGCACCGGAGAGCGACGTAGCAGTAATCTCCGTTTTAGGTTATGACCCTTACAAGTTTCATGTTGGAAGAGGACCCTTAGAAGCATATGGCGCTGGCTTAGAGATGAAGAACGGCGACCTTGCTTTGCGCTGTAACTTCGCAACCTTGGGCAAGGATAAGAAAATTGTGGATCGGAGGGCTGGAAGAGACCTGACCTTCGAAGAAGCCGCTGAACTGGCTAAAGCCGTGAATCAAGAGGTCAAACTAGAGTCACATCCGGCCAGATTCACTTTCGCAAACACACTTGGGCATAGAGGAGTCCTTGTGATACGTAGCAAAGTGAGAAACCTTTCCGGAAATATAACCAACACAGACCCCGCGTATGAAAGAGTTGAGGGTCTCGGCGTTGCGAAGAGTGAGGTCGAATTGACCTTGAATGAATGCCTGCCCCTTGATGATTCCGAAGCGGCTCGGATCTCCGCTCAACTCGTGAACGAGTTCACTGAAAAGAGCCACATGGTCATGGAAAGGCACGACATGAACAAAAGACGTGCAGCCGAGGGAAAACTAAAGGCAAACGTCATCTTGTCAAGGGACGCTGGCAACCAACTCCCAAAGTTCTTCAGCATAAACGAGCATTACGGTGTCCGTTTCGCTTGTCTTGCTGACATGACCGTGGAGAGGGGAATCTCTAGACTGGCCGGAATGCAGTTGGAGGAGATCCCGCCGCCTTCAAACGACATAGAGGCTGACAGCATTCTTAGAGTCGAGAAGCTGTTGAATCTCCTCGAGTCTTTTGACTGTTTTTACATCCATCTTAAGGGGCCGGATGAGCCTGGACATGATGGCGACTTTGAGCGGAAAGCCCACATTATTGGCGTTATTGACAGGTTCTTCTTCGGGAAGCTTCTTTCGAAGATAGACTTGAAGGAAACTCTCATATGCGTCACAGCCGACCACTCAACACCGTGCAGTTTGAAAGCTCACAGCGATGATCCCGTGCCCTTGCTCATAGCAGGCCTCAATGTTGAAGCCGACGGCCTAAAGAAGTTCTCAGAAAGTGAGTGTAAGAAGGGAAGCCTAGGTATGTTACAAAGCGGAACT
>CAYURV010000114.1:0-4124 GCA_964447115.1 uncultured Candidatus Bathyarchaeia archaeon | reverse complement strand
TGAAAGGCAAAGGGTTGACAGAGGCATCCGCCGTTGAAGAGTATAACAAGGGCGTGCAATGCCTCATCGAAGCTGCAAATCAATCAGCCTATGCAGACCAAATATCCAAATATAAAGAAGCGTGGATGCATGGAATTAAAGTCCTAAAATTAGAGTGGGGAATAACAACCGGATTAGCAAAACCACCATAATTCTTTATGCTTCTTTCGGTTTCCACCGTCCATTTCACGCTTTATTGATACAAAAGATGGTTTGTAAACAGAGAGCGAGAACCTGAATAGCGCGCGCTAGAGACCATAAGTCTAATAAAGAAAACTGGAAATTTGCAAATAGACCATTATCAATAAGTCCTACAAATCTCAGTCGCCTCTTGAAAAAAGCATCAAAGAAAAAGTGGTTTAAAGCTTAACAAGCTACGTTTCCTCGGTGTGAGGCCGTTACCTTCTAATAAAACTGACCTAGCGTTTTTTGTTCTTGTCGTATGTGAGTCGAAAGATTAACGAGTTTATCAACTTCGCTCGCTTCTATAGCTTTTCTTTGCATGGTTTGCTGGTAAAATGATATCAATGTGTCATAGAAAATGAATTTCCAATTGTATTGCTCTATGCTTTCTTTTAGTATAGGTTCGGAAATTTTCATTAAGAGCAGATTCTTCCTTTCCTCTGGAATTATTATAAAGCGTTTTACGGTTGTTGAGGGTATATTTGAACCTCTAATGATTGCGTCTGAAATACCTGTCGAATTCTCTACTTCAAACTCGTAAAGGACTTCTCCACTCTTCAACCACAAAGCGTCAATTTCCCTTATTCGGTCTATCTTCTCTTTTGGAAGTGGTAGGTCGAGTTTCGTTCCTCTCCATTCTGGCAAATCTGCGTAGACTTCAAAGCCTGCTTTCTTCCCCAACTCGATAAGCATCTGAATTATTTGGTTATGTTGTGTCTGTCTTATCCTCATCTCTTTCTTGAGTTGCCACTTTCCATCTGTCTTTTCCGCATATTCTTCTAATATGGCTTTGATGCTTTGAGTATCTGGAGTAAGTGCGTTCTGGAATTTGGTGAATATATCTTCGAGAATATCATCAAAAGACACCACTATTCGTCTGTTTAAAACATCGATTATTGCTCCTTCAACTCTTTCGCTTAATGAAGCACGGTCAAGAAACAGACCTTCTTTTAACCACCATTTCTTGCCGATGACTTTTCCTTTGTCGTCCTTCACGTCAACAAGAACGAACTCTTTGTTGAGATGCTTTTTGAGGACTTCCTCTATTCCTTCTGGAGCACTAAACCTATAGCCATTCTTCTTCAACTCCTCAAAAATCGTAGGATAGCTGTTGATGATGGTTGAATAGGTTACTGGTTCTCGCCGTTCTGCGATTATACGTGTAACTGTGTTTACGACTATTCGCTCATATCTTTCTTTGTCAATTTCCGATTCTGAAAGCAATTTTTCTTTCTTCTCTGGTTTTCTGAAGCGGATGTAGTAGTCGCCTACAGCACTTCCATAAGGTTGTAACAATCCTTTCGCTGACGGTCTTGCGGGTGGTTGATAAATAATCTTTTCTAAATCAAACCCAGCCAGAACAACCGCTTTGATGATAGAATTATAGATTTTGATGTCCGTGTTGTGAAAAGTGACCGTCAGATACCTTCCAGACTCTAAAACATTGTAAATCTGTTCAAAGGACGCTTTCAACATCTTGTGATAGTAATCGAAATCCTTCTTTTGAGCGTCGTTTATGGTTATCTCTTCGTCGAATTTCATTTCAAATCGAGAGTCATTTTTCTCCCCTTTTAACCATGAAAGCCATAGTGTACTTAGTTCTCCGTATTGAATTGAACCGCCATAGGGTAGGTCTGTGAAAACGTAATCAATACTTTCTTTAGGAATCTTAGCTGGATGACTTCCAAGGTTCAGAGCGGATTGAGTGGAGATTAGAATATTCTTGTCATTGTTAAGGTCTTCAAAGGACTTTGCTTCTTTGTAGAATTTGACACTTTTATTTGCTTCTTCTTTTCCTTTAAGTAATCCTTGTCGCCCTTTAACAGAACTTTGAAAGAGCAACCACACGTTTGATTCCATAGAAATAGGCAGAACAGAATAACGATGCATTGCCCAGAAGGAACTAAAAGGTCTTGTGGGACGAACTGGGGTCATTTTGCTTGCTAAATGGGTTATTGATGTAAATCTGAATTTCAGTAAGTCTTTGATTATGCCATCATGAAGAAGCTCGATTTGATGGTAGAGAATGGATAACGCAACAAGATTTCGTTTTGTAAACAAGCTCTCGATGCTGTCTATTCCTTCAATGTGTGTCCCTTCCTTGAAATCTCTTCCATCTGGATAGCAAAGTTTGTCTTTTGGATATCAATAAGGCACGTTCATCTTTTGAATTTCTTGTATTTTCTTGATATCATCTTCGTCTGGTTGTTTCGCGCGCGCGCTAATAGCCTGGAATTTCACATATATTGATATTTTGAAGCCCTACCAGAAATCTCCTTTCGACCTGAGCAGCTATCCTGACAAAATCACCCCATCAAGCTACAAACTTGGAGTAAATTATCAGGTGACCGCGGATCCACCATTCGAAGGACTTGTAATACTTGGCTATACGGATTCAATTGACAGCTTGGGATACCATAAGATTGTCGGAGAAATCAAGAATAATGGAGCTGCCCAAGCAACATACGTTGAAGTAATCTGCACCTACTATGATTCCGCAGGGAAAGTCATAGGAACAGCCTTCACTTTCACTCCCTACGACATCAGCGTAGGCGATACGGCTCCCTTTGAACTCAGCTCCTATCCAAGAAAGTTAACCCCTGCAAGTTATGAATTGCAAGTTCAAGGACAGTATTGGTTTCGCTATGATTTTCTGCGCTTGGGAGATGAAAGGGAAACGTGGCTTCCTAGAATTCCTCTTCTTTAATCCAGTTAGCGCGAATGTTAAACCGCAAGTTTATTTCAAGGCAGGCTAATATTGTAAATGGGATAAGGTGAAAGCTAAATTTCTTCTGTGCAGATCAGCAATCGCGAAGATGTTGGCTGCTGCCATAGTCATCATCGTAGCCATTGCAATCGCGGGCGCAGCCTACTACCTAACGCTTCCTGCTCCAAGCCCATCTCCTTCGCTAACACCAACTCCAATACCCTTACCTAGGCCTACACCCTTTTCACCACCTACACCCCTTCCGACTCCTCCCCCCATCATAGAAGTGAAGGTAGCCTCTCTTGAAGGCTTCAGTTATACTGAGATAGGAGGATATGCAGAGCCAGAAAAACTTCCTGTTCTACATCAGGGAACCTCCGCGAACATTACTCTAAACGTGTATTCGCATTATAGCGAAAACTGCAATGTTTCTCTTAGTTTAATCCGCTCTTGGGGTGAGAGCCTAGAGGGTGTCAACTACATGTTCTATCCTTCCACTCTGGAATTACAACCAGAGGAGATGGCTACTTCAACACTTACGTTAAACGCAGATTCAGATGCTCCCAGCAATCTTGTCTATCCTCTATACTTGGTCATACAAGTTGAAGGATTTCCAGAAACATATGGACAATACTTGGGCTTTGACATTTTAGTCTTCCCCGCCACTCTTTCTTATATCTTCCTTGTCTATGCCGAAGAATCACCCACTCCAACACAACCGCCTTTGGAGCCGGAGATACAGATTAAAAGAGGAGGAGAAGCTCACGTCATATTCGACATACTCACAGACATTGAGAATCCATCTCATAAATTGAGCCTTACCTATCATTCAGGCGAATTACCAGAAGGAATAAACGCTAACATAACGCCAGGCATATTAACAGTCAAGTCGCTGCTCCTAACTTTAACAGCCAACCCTCACACTCCCGAAGAAACATACGAAATCACAGCAAATGGCAGTGTAGATTCAATCACTTACGAGAGAAAATTCCACCTGAAAGTGACAACGTAACAAGCAAAATGTGTGGGGTAGATTGAGGAATCGTATTCTGTTTGTGATTGTTGCTGTGCTGATCATTGTAGGCTTTATGGTGGGAGTTTATTATTACAGCATATTGCCAGTTCCTTCAGCCTCCCCTTCGCCTTCTCCTACATCTACTCCAACCCCTTCTCCATCTCCTTGGCCACCGGCGAC
>CAYURV010000113.1:0-4223 GCA_964447115.1 uncultured Candidatus Bathyarchaeia archaeon | reverse complement strand
TCCTAAGTCTCTCGAGTTCAGAGTATCTTGACCATCAATAAGGTATCTTTTCCAGAGACATCTTTATTTCGTCCAGTTCAGCCTTCGTCGCGGATATTCCCAGCACTATAGTTTTCTTCTGTCCAGAGTAGGTTTCCTCAACTACCTCTTCTCCGGCACGACGAACCTCTAAATCTGCAAGGACCCACTCAAGGACATGAACCTGCTCTTCGAGTTCATCAGCTCTACCCGTCATCTTATCGGCAAGAGATCTCTGATGGGCTTCCAGGTCGAGGATGCTCGCCGTGAGCGCCTTCTCTAGATGCTCATACGTAAGTTCAGACATTCTTTTTTTAGCCAGAAGTTCGTCTAGGGCCTGTTTTTTCCTCTTCGCCAGTTCCAGTTCTTGCCTAACTATCTCAAAGGACTGTTTCCACGAGCTCAAGATTTCACACCATCCAACCCGTTATGGCATCCAAGATCACTTTCACCAACATCTAGACATCAATTCCAGAGGCTATGCTTCGTATGCTATCTGAAGTCCACCCACTCCGCTTGACACTAAGGATGTAACTATCACATAAGGCACGCGTCGTCTGATGTAATTCACAATATGCCTAAACCTTTCAGAGTCATAGCTGAGCGTCAGCTCATCGATGATGAAGAGCGGGAAGTCAGGCAGAAACGTTTCTTTGGCAGCCAACATCAATATCAAGCTAATAGTAAGTTTCTCAGATGCGCTCAGAGTCTCCACTGGCTGCTGAATGCTATTCTCCCGCACGAGGTGAAGAGCGAAATCCTGATCTAAGAAGACCTTCTCAAACCCTTTAAGCTCCAGCTCATCGAATGCCTTATTGACGTTCCTATTGAATCTAAGCCTCGCACTTGTCATGCGGCGCATATACTTATCTTGGAAGTGTTCGATCACCTTGTCCAACCATTCAATTTTCTTCATCATTTCCTTCCTTACTTCGATCACGAGTCGTTCCGGATATTTTGAATCGTCCGAAGGGAACCTCTCAGCCCGTTGAATTTCCTCCTCCTTGAGAATCACAGCTTTATTGAGACGGCTGATCTCTCTTCCCAGCTCCTTAGAACCCCTGACCTCCCTTGTTCTCTTCTGTTCGATCTGTTTTTTTAGTGTCTCGACCTCATTTTTCAAACTCTTTGAGAGGCCTTTCTGCTCTGCAATCTCTCTCTTGATCTTGCTCTGCCTTTCCTTTGAACCAGCTATGCCATCCTTGATGTGAGTCGCAACCTTTGCGGAGTCGTCTGCCAGCTCAAGAAAACTGCGTAGTTGCTGCTCTCCCTCTTGCTCACGAGCTAAGGTCCTCTCAAGCTCTGACAGACCCATCTCAGCCCTCGAGAATGCAGATGCCTTCTCCTCCATTTTCTTAAGCAGGCTCTGGACTTCAATTTCATGCGTGGACTTCAACTTCTCTATTCTTTCCTCAATTTGGTCTCTCTCTATGTGCAGATTAGTTAACTCTGTTAGAAGCAGAGGGAGTGCCTCAAACTTCCTGAAGCTAGGACCTACCAATTCTCTACTTGACTCGTTTACGAGTTCCTGGGCTGCTGAGATGACCATGCTGTAATATTTGCCGTAGGACAGGTTTTCCAGGTATTCACGAAAGGCGGCTTCCCCTCCGGTGATCTTGTGCACAACTCCTGTCTCTGCTAGCGCTACGCACGCGTCAAAAGCTCTGTGATCAGCAAAAGGAAGCATACTGCCGCCGGCGACGACTGAACCGGACGGGGTTCTCCTAAAAACCTTCTCGTATATCTGGCTGCCGTAATGGAGTTTTACTCTACCGTTCAGGTCGTTGAGCGCCAAGATATGGGCGGGTGGAATCTTATCGGAGAACATAGATGTAAGTCCCTTGATCAGACTGGTTTTGCCAGAGGCATTTGGAGCCTTGATGATGTTCAATCCAGGCTTGAAGTCAAGTTCGGCACGTTTCAGACAACCGATGTTTTCAAGCTCCAGAAGTACTCTGCCTTGCATACCTTGCTGCATAATCCTCCAGCATCTCCTTCAATTGTTCCTTACCTTTCGCCTCGTCTTTCAGGATACTCAACGCTTGGCGCTCAAACTCCAGAATGAAGGGAACCATATGACCTGAGCTACTTTCTTCGGTCTTTGTTGTTCGTTTCCGCATCCTGAAGAACCTTGATTAAGTATGTTAACTGAGTATTGGGCTTTACTGGTAAATTAGACTTAAGGCTCCGCATAAAATGTTTTTTAACATTGAAAGATACCTGCTCATAATATCACATATACAAAGCAATTAACTTAAAGCAAGTTATCGGGGTTCGTCGGTGAATTCAAAGTTATCACACCGAGTGCCTCACTAGTCCTCGACTTACAGTATATTTTACTTTTTGCCTAGAATTCTTCTTTAGACCGTCTAGAGGAGCCGCTTAACCACGCTTCTGAACTCGTTAAACTCTCGATCTCTTTGACCCAAGGGATAATGATCAAACGTTCATCTTCTTCCTTTATCTCGTTGCCAGTCTCATCACAGGTTCTCTCATCAGCCTCATAATAAGAATCAAGGCAGTAGTCCATCCTCAAGTCATTCGATCCAACTACTAATGCTGCGTGCATCAGTATCTTCCGTAGTGCTTAAGGTAATTCAGAAAATTGGATAGTTCGACGCGGTTGAGTGCTCAAGCAAAGGCGTATTGTGACGACAAAAGAAGATACAGGTGAGAGGTTAACAGACAAAGACTTCGACGTATTCGAAACTTGCAGTTTCATACCCTAATCAAACAGTACTTTTCATAAACCCCAGCAGGAATATAGGTAAGTTTTTTGCAGAAGAAAGTTTCGCAAACCTTATAGATTCTAAGAAAAGTACCCAAGATACGTAATGTACAATCATATCAAAAATATGTATGTTAGATCTTGGATTGTTCCGTTTATCCTGGCCCTAGGTGGGGCGGCCTCAGATTACATATCAACCATCATTGGGCTAGGAATGGGCTTCTACGAAGCGAATCCACAATATCACCCGCTGTGGGCACTACTGAGTTTCTGGGGAGCCCTCGCGATACTGACTCTGACCTTGCCGAAAGGGAAGATTTGGAAACTAACGAAAAATGGACTAGCGCTGGCATCGTACCTGGGCTTTCTGAACAACATCCTAGTAATCTACGGGGGTTTTCCCGGCTTATCCATATAACGCATTTTGGTAAAATTGAGTGGCATTTTTATGGACAAAAGTTAAAATTATCTGACTTCTTCCCTCTTGTGGTAAAACTTGGTGACGAGTTGCCAATATTGGTAAAAAAGCCTGCTTTTTGGTAAATGTGGGAGAATGGTGTCTTTTCTTGTGAGAAAACCTTAAAATAGGTGTATTCTAGATGGGACTACGGCGAGGTCAGGAGGAATGTTTAGAAAAGTACCTCAGAGAAGAAGCAGTTTGGAGATAATTGCCAATATCCTCCGCATAGCCAGAAAGGGAGCTAGGAAGACTCGAATAGTCTATGGTGCGAACCTGAACTTCAAGATGCTCGGGGAATATTTGGTGGAGCTTGAAAGTAAAGGGCTTGTGACTTGCTCTCAGAACAACGGTGGGCTAGTAACGACGACTGAAAAGGGCAAAGAAGTACTTAGGCAGTTCCAGGAGTTCCTTCGGCTTTACCAAGAAGGTCCTAATATAGCCTGATGGCGGAAGGGATGTAGTTGGAGATACTTTCATCGAAACGCATGCTCGAGGATGACAAGATAGAACTTGCTGCCCAGAAGGCCCTTGAGGGTTGGAAGACAGCAGGACAAGCATTGGAGAATGAAGATCCAGAACCAGAAATGGACTCTACAACATACCAAGAGCAAGAGACGCCCTCAAAAGCAACAATAAACCTTAGCACAGACAAAACGGGGCTAGAAAAGAAATTATGTGAGAAGAAATCATGTGAAAGGGAATCTGGGAAAAAGGATTCAGATCAAGCATCACTGGAAAAGCTGACTACCCTAGCTCTCTCTCTGTTAGAGGGCTAGTTTCTGGGTGATGTTTGAGATTGATTAGAAGGAAAACCCCTATAATTATTCTCCTAGCACTTTCTTCAATATATATCACAGTGTATGTAGCGGTAACTTACTCTCCGTTCGGAGTTTTATATGATTGTTACAGAACCGCTTTTCCAGGATTCCCATTTGGAGTAATTCTATTTGCGATTATGTACTTCGGATTACTAGGAGCTATCTACGCCTTCAGATACTATACTAAAAAAATATAACA
>CAYURV010000112.1:0-4255 GCA_964447115.1 uncultured Candidatus Bathyarchaeia archaeon | reverse complement strand
CGACATACGTCGAGGCGAAAGTCAACGAAGAAAAATGGATCATAAGCAAGGAAGCAACCCTAAAGCTCTCCGAGCAGTTGAAAAAGGTTGAGGTGCTGCGAGAGTTTAAGGGAGCGGAGCTGATAGGCAAATACTTTGTCGATCCAGTAAGCAAAAGGAAGCTTCCTATACTGCCAGGATGGTTTGTGGACCCAGACGCATCAACAGGCGTGGTCTACAGCGTGCCAGCTCACGCGCCGGCTGACTGGATAGCCATTAGAGATCTGGTAGAAAAGATTGAAGATTTGAGGAAGTTTGGCATTGAGCCTGAGGTCGTGAAAGAGATTAAGCCAATTTCTTTGATTAGCGTTGAAGGTTTCGGTGACCATCCGGCTGTCGAGATTGTCGAACAGATGGGGGTCAGGGATCAGTTTGACCCTAGAGTGGACGAGGCAACCTCAATCATATATCGGAAGGAGTTTCACACTGGCATCTTGAAGCCGATAACGGGAAAGTATGCTGGCAGGCAAGTTCAGGAAGTCAAAGCTGAGCTCATAGAAGACTTCAGGAAAGCTAACATAGCGGACTCGATGTACGATCTTCCCCAGAAAGTCGTATGCAGATGCACGACAAGATGCATCGTCAAGATCCTTTCTGACCAATGGTTCTTACGTTATTCCGACCCCGAATGGAAACGATTAGCCCACGAATCTATTGAAGGCGCCAAAATCTTTCCCGACAGCGCCAGAGCTTACTTCCACGACAAGATCGACTGGCTTCACGATTGGGCGTGCGCCCGCAGAACAGGGCTCGGGACGCCTTTGCCGTGGAGTCCAGGATGGATTGTTGAGACGCTGAGTGACTCAACAATTTACATGGCTTTCTACACGATCATCAAGCATATCCGTCAATATGGCATCAATCCACAGCAGCTTACCAATGAAGTCTTCGATTACGTCTTTTTCGGAAAAGGAAGCCCAACAAAGATAGCAGAGAGTTTAAGCTTAAAACCTTCGGTCATGCGGGAGATGCGAAAGGAATTTGCCTATTGGTACCCTGTTGATCTAAGGATATCGGCCAAAGAGCTCGTCCCAAATCATCTATCGTTCTTCATCTTCCAACATACAGCCCTGTTCCCAAAGAAGCATTGGCCTCAAGGCATTGGCGTTAATGGCATGTTGACCATCGAGGGCGAAAAGATGTCGAAGTCTAAGGGTAACTTCCTGCCATTAAGGTACGCGGTTGACCGTTTCGGGGCTGACGTAACTAGGCTGACGTTAGTCTTGGGTTCGGAGGACATGGAAGACCCTGACTGGCGCGAAGAGAACGCGAAAAGCATAGACGCGAAGCTTAGGGCTCTGTACAGATATGTAAGACAAATAGCTGAAATCAACGAAGAAACTAGACCCAAGACCGTGGACCGCTGGCTTGTTTCCGCGGTTCAGAACAAAATTAAAACAATTACACGCGTAATCGAGATGCTGAAAACCAGGACAGCTGCTGAGATTTCGGTCTTTGAGGTCTGGAACGACATACGGTGGTATCTAAGGCGAACTGATAGCCCTAACCCGAAGGTTCTGAAGGAAGTAGCGGATGTCTGGGTCCGCTTGCTCGCACCTTTCACACCATATTTGAGTGAAGAGCTCTGGCACGTCCTCGGAAACGATGGACTCGTCTCTAGGGCAGAGTGGCCCTCCTATGACAGGTCAAAAATAGACATTAAGGCGGAAGAAGCCGAAGAACTGATGAGACACTTGATTGAAGACACAGCAAACGTCATTAAGGCTACCAAGATAACGCCGAAGAGAATCTCCTATTACGTGGCTGACGAGTGGAAGTGGAAAGCCTATCTAGAAATCCTGAGGAAAGCCCTCTCCGGAAAAGTTGAGATGCGAGAAGTCATGAAGGACCTAATGGGAGACCCTGACCTTAAAAAGAAGGCAAAGAGCCTGGCGGAGTTCGTAGGCAAGACAATCCTAGAAGTCAACGCTGCCCCAGAGGACCAGAAAAAACGGAGACTCGAGGCTGGGAGACTAGATGAGAAACCCTTTATGATTGAAGCCACAGGTTTCCTAGGAAAAGAATTCAACGCAGAAGTCTTCATCTATGATGAAGAGGATCCTAGTAGATACGACCCTAGAGGGAGAGCTGCAGCTGCGAAACCTTACAGGCCAGCAATATACATCGAGTAGAGATATGTAATGTTGATCGGTCCAGCAAGGAGAATGCTGCCTACCTAGCAATGAGGTCACATTTCTTTTGATTGAGATCTTCCAGCTGCTTTTGTACAAAGAAGCAGCGCAATATGTTGATGATTGTTCTAAAGTCTAGACTTATATGACTGGGGTTGAATGTTAAGAAGTGATGTAAGGGGAGAAGGAAGAATGCTACAGCTTTCAAAAAGGACACTTCTCTTCATAATTGCTATTTCCATAATAGGAGTATTTATCGCAAGTTTCATTCTTGGACTAGCATTTTACTCGACGGGCATAAGCATGAGAGGATTTCTTGGAGGACTAGGACCCAGTTCCGAAAGCGCTTCTTCAAGTTGGTCTGCAGCCGTGAATGCTCCTGACCAGACAGCAAAACCTGCTACTCAAGAACTTACGTACTCTCGTTTAGAGACTATAGAAAGAATGATGGTTTATACAGCACAAATAAGCCTTGAGGTCAGCAATGTTGACCTAGCGATAGATAACATACAAGGAATAGCCCTGAATCTAGGAGGAAATGTGACCGGAATCACAACTTCAAAAGAGGGAGGGAGAAAGACAGGATTGATAACGATACGTGTTCCCCAAGAGGGTTTCTACACTGCCATCCAAGCCGTTGAGAATCTTGGCGAGGTAAAGAGCAAAGAGGTGAAGGGCGAAGACGTGACTGAACAGTATGTTGACCTCTCAGCTCGCTTAAGTAATTATCAAAAACAGGAGCAAAGGCTCAGAGAGATACTTGGAATGTGCAAGACCGTGGAGGATGTGCTAAAGGTTGAGGCCGAGCTGAACCGAGTACGAGGCGAAATAGAACACCTCATAGGTCAGATCAGATACATAGAATCCCGAGTTGACATGGCAACTATTATTGTGTTACTAGGCGAACCAGAACCTTGGATTTCTATGCCAGAAATGAAATGGGCAAAGCCAATCGAGGCGGGATTGTGGGGAGTGTTCATAGTCGTTCAAGGGCTGATCGCCTTAGCAATTGTCGCGGCTCCATTTATAGCGATTGGGGCTCCTTTATACTACTTATATAGACGAAGACAGACAAAGAACAAGGTCACAATCTAGGATGAAAGGGCCAAAACTGGTCTTCACAAGTTCATTTTAGGACGCTTAACCTAGCCTTAGAAGGCCGTAGAATCCGGATTCCCAGTAATACGGAGTTCTGGTCCTAGATTGTGAATTCTGCGATTATACAAGCGATTATTAGCGCCACTGCCAATACTATGACCATTTCGGGCTTGACTCGCATCCCGGGCGTGTCTTCTTCGAAGAACCTGAGCAGCCCAGCGCCCGCAGCCGGCATGGGAGCACCTTCCTCTCTTCTTCGTCTTCTACTAGCGCTCATCACAGTTACTCCTTAAGTCGACTGTCACGGGTAAGATGAAGCTGGAACTATTTAAGTTTGCCTTTCCAAACCCAACGCGTCTTTTCGCGGCGATCTGTCCGAAGCAACTTCGCACGTCAAGATATAGATGGAAATTTTTATTAACCCGACAAAGAAATAAAGGTTATGCAGACCAAGTTTATCTTTATCACTGGCGGAGTCATCTCCGGTCTGGGCAAAGGGATTGTCACCTCTTCTATTGGTAAGATGCTTCAGTTTAGAGGTTTCAGGGTAAGTGCCTGCAAGATTGACCCATACATCAACTTTGACGCTGGCACGCTGAGGCCTACAGAGCATGGCGAGGTCTGGGTTACTGAGGACGGCGGGGAAATCGATCAGGATCTGGGACACTATGAAAGGTTCCTCGATACAAACATCTTAAGGAGCCATAACATCACCACAGGACAGGTCTATTATAAGGTCATAAAGAAGGAGAGAGAAGGGAAGTATCTGGGCCAAACAGTTCAGCCCATACCTCATGTGACCGACGAGATAAAGAAGAGGATAAAAGACGTGGCGAGGGAGTCCAAAGCAGATTTCCTTCTAGTGGAGATCGGGGGAACAGTAGGCGACTACGAGAACATCCTTTTTCTAGAAGCGGCACGACAAATGAAACTTGAAAAAGAGAAAGTTCTCTACGTTCACGTAGCCTATCTGCCCATACCGAAGA
>CAYURV010000111.1:2499-4342 GCA_964447115.1 uncultured Candidatus Bathyarchaeia archaeon | reverse complement strand
GAGAAGATCCTTACTGCTTCACGAAGATCATACTTCATATAGGCTTGGACTTCACTGCCACATTCTAGAACCAAGAACTTTTCAGGATTTCCCTCTATGTCTGCTTTGAGGAGTTTCTGTGTTGGGTATTGACCCCACCAGACGGCTGATTTAGTTCTGAACAGTTTCTGAGCGTCTCTCGAAGGGTCCGCTGAACGAACATTAACATCATTTGGCAACCTAGAAATCTGAAGCCTTTCAGTTGATGCCTTGAGGAAAAAAACCTTGTGGAGCTTCTTGTATCCCAGTTTTTCGTACAGATAGATAGCGGCTTCGGCAAAGGTTTTTGCGCCAAGTTCAAGCTGTTTTATCCCCTTCTTCGAAGCTCGTTTCTCGGCCTCAATCAACAGGTGGGCTCCTATGCCCTTTCCGCGGTAGGCCGAGCTGACGACGAAGCCATCGACAAACCCTCTTCGTGCCGCACTCAGCCCGAACCATGGGTAAACTTCGATTTTTCCAACAATCCTGCCGTCCACTTCGGCGATGATGATCTGGTCGAAGTCAAACCCGGGCCTAGAACGCCATCTGAGATAATCTTCTTTGCTTACCACATCAAGATAGGGGAACCCCTGCTCATGGAGCTGCCAAGCTTCCTCCAGCTCATCTCGGAGTAAACTTCTAATGTTAAGGTCCAACTTTTTCACTTTGTTAAGCAAAGAATCTTTAATGATTTGCGGGGCAAAAAGGTTACTCTTTAGGTTGACTATAACTCAGGGCTATCTTGCTGGGATCGGTTTCTTCACATTTTCTACTTCTTGTTCTGCTATCTGGAGAGAAAGCTTTGTCTGGAACTCAATAATCATCTTGACTATTGGATTTTCCAGGTTGACCTTGTATAGTTTAGCTCTGCCGATTTTCCTTGATACGATGACCAAGTCGAGCTCCTCTAGGTCTTTGAAGTATTTGTAGAATGTGAGTTTACTCATCCCCAAGGCTTCAACGATCTCTTTCTTTGTGAAGTCATTCAGTTTGTAGTCTAAGAAATAGTCTAGAATTCTGAGCTTTGGTGAGTTGCCCAGAGCTCTGATCAGGAGTGAATCAGATGTTTCCATATTTACCACCAATTATCTGAAGGCACACTATAGGCTTTTTCTTATCTGATGGAGATCTACTGCCAGTAAACCGGGAGATACATAGCAAGTAAAAGAATATTTATTTTATCCGTTTAAAGGTATCATTAGTGTACTTTTATTAGACGCGTCTACGCGGACTCTGAAGTCAGAGCTTTGATCATGAACTGGCTAGAAAGACATAGAAGATGGGGAGCTCTCTATTTTTCCCTAGATACTCTGGTCAACAAGCTCTCTCATGCAGTCAAGAACGATGGAAAGAGGATAAGAAGAAGCATACGAGAACTATTGGACGAGAGATGCTTATTAGCTCATAAAGGTGGAGATACGATATAACTGAACCCAACGGGAAATAAGGAGATAATAGAATACATAACAAAAGTCATGGGCCCTTAAGATCATAAATACAATCCTAGCCAATCTATAGCTAAAAAGTCATAAGAAACCTCAAAAGGAGAAAGGCTAAAGTAAAAGGACACAATGAGAAAGAGAGCTGAGCCTGCATGTTGGGCATTAAAGGGGTTCTCATCGATTTCGGAGACACTCTGGCTTACATTGACAAAAAGGAAGATCAAAGATACAGAGAAGAGATCCGCTCAATTCTCACGAAGCATGGATGCGAACTGCCCTTTGAAAGAGTAAGCCAAGCCTTAGACGACACTTACAGGGGAAGCACGAAGGGAGAAGTGAAGACCCTTCAAGAGTTCTGGACACTTTTCCTAGGAAAACTCAGC
>CAYURV010000111.1:0-2399 GCA_964447115.1 uncultured Candidatus Bathyarchaeia archaeon | reverse complement strand
CTTAAGACTGTCCTAGTTCGACAAGGAGAGAGGACAACCCACAAAGCGAGAGACCCAAACTTCAAGCCAGACTTCCAGTTTAATAACATCTCGGGGATCATAGAATTCCTCTAGCGGTAATCTCACGTACTTGGGCATTTTGAAGCAAAATAGATATCAATGTGAAATTTACTTAGAGGTATATCTCGAGCAACCGTTTTCTGGCCGCTATGTAGATGATGACCGCGCTCACGACGAATTCAACGCTGAGGTAGCTACCGTTGTAAACGGCTGAGTAAACAATCGGGTCCATGCCTTCTGGCGCATACATCCAGAAGAACCAGACTCCTGAGACGAAGTGAGCCAGGAACCTTCCGAAGATTCCGACTGCGACACCGATCACCAAATGTTTCCGGAATATTCCAGCCAAGCCTAGGGCGGCAAACGCTATCGGATAGTCAAGCAAGGCTTGAATTGGGTCAACAATATAGCCCCCTAGAGCCATGTTGACCATTCCGTAGACCGCGCCAGCCTCAAGCCCGCTGCGTAAGCCTCTTCTCAAAGAGAACCAGAGGAGCGGCACCATGCCAGCTGCACTCACTGATCCTCCTTGGGGAAGTTCAACGATGGGTGGCAGAATGTCTTTGAGTATGACTGTTAAGGCGACGATAACGGTTCCTTCGGCCAGAATCTTGGTCTCAGACGAGACTCTACTCATGTTCGCATCCCTCCGCCAGCATTGTCTGGATCAGGTTCAAAGGGTCGACGGTCCCTTCAACCGTCCTCTCAGCCGGGTCGAACCCAGCTCCCCTTAAATAGGAATATACACGTTACAAGCATATAACTATAACGGTGCTATGCGAACCACGTCTCTACCACTGTAAGCTTAAGTTTCCAATGGAAACAAAAGTTTTGATTGAGAAGCTTACTCCATAATAACAGGTAGACCATTCTGGGATGTTCTCTTGAATTCCACCATCTCCTTAGCGGTTACAATTTTCTCATACGTCAATAATGCGAGAAGAAAAATGGTCCAAAAGAATAATGTCCAGAGCATCACATTCTGAAAATAGATGTTGAAGTTTATTGGATAATCTAAGTGCATCTGCAAGACCAAAGCGGCACAAAAATTAGATAAAATAAAACATAGCATACTGTATATGGACCAATGCAGAACGTCATCAAACTTGAATGTAGTTACACCCATATTTGAAAAGCCCCACACAAGTTTCTTAGATTTATGTTCTGCTAAAACTATACAAAGGGTTCCCACTATCAGGCAGGAGAAGAGAAAATTCCAAAGTAAGAGATCAAATAATAATTCGTCGTAAGAGTAGAAGAACTTTCTCCACCCGCTAAGCCAAGGCATTACAATAGTATAGTAGACTTCCATGAAAATTACGAAAGACAGCGCCATCACAGGTAACAGACTAAACCATTTTCGGCTTGGAACTTTCTCCTCGCACAAAGGTCTAACAAGTTTCAACTGGGTTAGCCAGGCAAGGAAAAAGGGCAGAAATACCCAAGCTATAGACAATGCCATATCATGGAAAAAACCAATTTTCCACAAATAACTAAGAGGGTAAAGGAAAATATCGTAATATTCCATCCACATTTGAAGCCTTCCTTCAAGAGCCATCCGTACTAAATCCATATGATTGACACCAATCATGAAGATGGATTCACCTATGAAAAGAAGTTTTCCAAATTCTAACCAACGAAGAACTTGCTTGAACCTAGTCTCCCCCATATATTTTCTTGGCCTATAGTAATAAAAGAAGCATCCAAGAATCCCAAGGCCGAATATTCCGAACAGCATTCTATGTACAATGTGAAACTTCGAAGAAAGACTTAAGAATTTTATGAATTGAAAATATTTACAGCCTAGCATTATACAATTAAGATAAAGGAATGAGTTCACATGAAAAGACTATTTATAATCGCCATTGTATTGGTTGTTGTAGCAGCTGTTGCCCTCATAGGGACCTTCCTCCTGCTACGAACGGAGTCGCCATTCACAAAGGTGAGTAAGATGCAGATCGGGAATGAGGAGATTGGTGTGCTTCTGTTAGGAGACTCAACTGTTATACTTAAGACAAGGAGTCACACCTTAATATTGGACCCTGCTACGAGGATTTCGCCGAACGATGTCAAGGCGTTGGGAAAGGTCGACGCGATCCTCATCACCCATGAGCATGGAGATCACTTCAATGCAGGTACTACATCACAGCTCCAACAAGCCTCTGACGCAGTTGTCGTGGCAAACAAGGGCGCCTACGAAGGCCTCGAAGAGTTGATCCTAGAATCTGGCAAGCTGGTTGAACTTGAGCCAGAAGGTAAAACGGGCGTAGACGGAATAGTTATTGAGGCTGTTCTGTCAAACCATGGAGGCACGTTGCCCCTCATGTACATCATAACAG
>CAYURV010000110.1:0-4383 GCA_964447115.1 uncultured Candidatus Bathyarchaeia archaeon | reverse complement strand
GGCTCGTTCCATATCTCCCAGTATCTTATATTGTAGCGGTGACCATTCGCCCAACCATCATTGTAATGTTTGATGATCTGAACACATATGGCAGCCCACTTCTGATAATCTCTAGGAGGAACATTGTGAACCGGGCGGTCTTCCCAGCTATACCCTAGACGGTAGATTATCTCTGCTCTTATCGACACCATCGCCTGTAAGTGCTTGTCTGTTTCAGCAAAATTATAGTGCTCGGGTATGAGTGGGTCAGCATCAAAGTCTGGAAAGACACAGTGAATGTCAACCGCACCGGCTTGAGGACGAAGATCATGCAACCGAATATGTGTGAATCCAGCTTCTAGGTAATAGTCTGAAAGGTCGACTTTCCTGTCTTCTGACAAAGGTCCATTGTTGACCCCTTGAAGCGACCTGATAACACCCACACGGTTCGAGCAGTCAACCTCAATGCTCCTAAAGTTTTTACGAGTCGCCGTCATATGCATCGCAACCGCAACCACACCAAGCACTATCAGACAAAGGGGAATAAGCAGCTTTGCTTTACGATTCCTAAGTAGACGAAGCAAGTATTGACTATCGCTAGACCAGTCCACCAATTATCCCTCATATAGCAGAGAAGCCACTCGAGATCAAGAATGTGCTAAGTATTATAAGAAGCCCTTCCCTTAGTCATGTCTCTCAGGTTCCCGAGCCACCGACATCATACGTAGCAGGAATAACTCAACCTGAGGTTTGAAGTCTTTAAGCGCTGTGACTATGAGAGTAGGTGAATGTTCCCTACTCTGACCTTGTCAAGGAATTTCTCGGCAACTTCACGGCATTCGTAGGCTTGCTTCCTGCTTGTTGTGGGAAGGTCACGCATCGTGTACTGGGGGTAGAAGGCCAAAAGCGTGTAGGGGATACGTGGATCGATAGCCGCGATGAACTTCGCTATCTTCGCAACTTCATCGACATCTACGTAGCCCGAGACCAGTAGGGTGCTAGCTGTCAAGACTGGTATTTCGAGGCGATCCTTGAAGTATCTCTCGCCGATCATCTTGAAGTTGTCGAAGGTCGACTTGTTAGATACTCCGCAAAGAGCACGATAGAGGTTATCGTCCCAAGCTTTCAGATCGAATTTGACAACGCCGCCAGTTTTGAAGGACATCTCGGCAGCTTTCTCAGCGAATTCTCTACGCATGTTTCCGTTTGTCTCCCAACAAATCCTCAAGATGCGCTTCTCTCTATCGGCTCTTTCAAGGGCTATCTGACTCGTCATCAATGCGTGAGGCATCTGAACAGACGGATCTCCGCCAAAATAACAGACACAGGAAACATGAGCATCAACTTTGTCGGCCAAGTCTTCAGCGCTGACTAGCGGACTGAGTTTCTGAGACATATACCTATAATGCCAGTTCTGACAGAAAAGACAATCAAGGCTACATGCTCCGTAAAAAACAGCCAGATTGGCATAACCTGTCTCAGCGCTTGGCTTATAGGCGTATTTTGGATAACCTGCCCCTGTGCATCCAGGGCAGAACCACCATGCAACGCAATTAGTCGGAAGACCATCATAATACCATTCCAGTATTCCGCTTTCGCGTACACCGCCCATACGAACCAAACGGCCCTCGGTATTGACGACCAAGCCGCAGAAACCTTTCTCGTTAACTCCGATTCTACAGTCGTTAGCGCACATGCCGCAGGAAATTCCTTTTGGATTCTGGGGTGGCCGAGGTGGAAGGCTGAATGTTCTCCGAGTTTGGGCATGAACCTCGTCTGTTATCCCGAGGGCATCTTCCGGATTTACCCTTATGCATCGTAGGCAGACTCCTAGACGGTCTGAGACTATGACAGCTTTGTCCCCACAGACCCGGCATCTTCCCAACTTTTTCACTATAAGAATAAAGGTTGAAGGTTGTTTTTAGTCATTTGCCCACCTGAGCACTATAGACGAACTTAGAACTAGAAATCCATGAAGCCTTTAAACAGTCAGCGAAGCTAATATATACGTAAGATGGAGCTAGGAAAATAAATCGAGGCGTTACCAGAATGGGAAAGACAGAAGACCAGGTCCTTCAGCTGCTAAGCAACTCAGAACCCTTAACCCTTGCTGAGATAGCTGAAAGGCTAGGCAAGAAGCCGAAGGCCGTATTCAGGTCGTTGATGAATCTTTTCCAAGAAGGCAAGATCGAATGCGATCCTCAGACACGCAGATACGCGCCTGTAAAAAAAAGAGAAGGGTAATAGGCAAAATATGTCATGCTAGGACTGATGGGACAGACCACGGTGGCTTTTTTTAGAAGACACTTCCCAGATTTGTAACAAATTTTTTAAGTTCAGAGATGATACTTTTTCTCACCTGATCGAATTGTTGGAGATGAACGTACTTGAAGATAGGTATCTTCACTGTTCTATACAATGAGACGAAACTCGAAAAGGTTCTAGAGTATGTCTCAAAGCTCGGCTACGAATGCGTTGAGATTGCAGCGTGGAGGGGAAGCAACCACATAGACATTGAGAAAATCCTGAGCGGCGGCGCAACGAGATACAAAAAGACAATAGAGAAATACGGTCTCTTCATCTCTGGCCTGAGCAACCACCTAGAGGGACAGCTGGTGCTTGGCCCACATGACGAATCCACCGATGACTGGTTCAAGGGCTCACCCGAAGAAAAGATAAAGTACGGCACTAAACGGATGAAAAGAACCGCTGAGGCAGCATCTGCATTGGACGTGTCGGTTGTGAACGGGTTTACTGGAGCGCCGAATTGGGGGGCATGGTATATATTTCCTCCGGCCTTCGAGAAGATCTTTGAAAAAGGCTTCGAACTACTTGCTGAACGCTGGAATGGGATATTAGACGTCTTCGCTGCTCATGGAATCAAGTTTGCTCACGAGGTACACCCACAAGAGCAAGCCTACAACATCGAGACCTCTGAGCAGGCACTGAAAGCTCTTAACGGCAGGAAGGAGTTTGGCTTCAATTTTGACCCCAGCCATTTGATCTGGCAAGGGATAGACCCGGTTATGTTCATCAAAAGGTTTGGGGACAGAATCTATCACAGCCATGCCAAAGATGCGGAACTAGTAAAAGAGAACCTTCCGACCTCAGGGTCAATACCAACAGGAGCTTGGCGTAGACTTGGTCGAGGCTTCAGGTTCAGGGTGGTCGGATGGGGTGATGTCGAATGGAAGAGAGTCATGACAGCTTTGCTCGAGGTCGGATACGATTACGTTTTGAGCTATGAGCACGAGGACCCTGTGATGAGCCGCGAAGATGGCTGTGAAAAATGCATAGCCTTTCTAAGGCCGCTGATCATCAAAGCACCTTTGGAAAAGGTTTGGTGGTGATTAGAATGTCCAAGAAAGAAGTAGGCTTCGTTACCATGGGCAAAGTCGCAAAGAAACCTAAAGAGATAAAAGAGATTGGAGTTGGCGTGATAGGCTACGCTTTCATGGGCAAGGCGCATACTAATGCCTATTTGAAGATGCCAGTCTTTTTCTATCCGCCTCCTGCGAGACCTAGATTGGTTGCCATCTGTGGGAGAACCGAAGACGCTGTGGCGGAGGCGGCAAGAAGGTTTGGCTATGAGACCTATTATACAGAATGGAAAAACCTCATAAAAGACGAACGGATCGAACTGGTCGACAACAGCCTCCCGAACAACATGCATGCAGCTCCTTGTATAGGAGCCGCCGAATCTGGGAAACATGTGATATGCGAGAAGCCTCTAGCAATGACTGTAGAAGAAGCGAGAGAGATGTATGTAGCAGCTGAGAAAGCTGGCGTCAAGCACATGACGGCCTTCAACTACCGTTTCGTTCCAGCGCTCAGACTGGCAAGGAAATTCATCGATGAAGGCTATATCGGAAAAGTCCTTCAGTTCAGAGCCGTATACCTTCAGGAGTGGATTATGGATCCGAACTTCCCATTAGTCTGGAGACTGCGCAAGAGTATCTGCGGATCCGGCGCACTCGGAGACCTCGGTGCCCACATAATAGATCTGGCTAGATTTCTGATGGGAGACATAGCCTCTGTATGTAGTATGACCGAGACTTTCATTAAGGAAAGACCATTACCTGAAGATCCATCGAAGAAGGGCAATGTGGATGTAGACGATGCTTTCATCGCCTTAGCAAGATTCAAGAACGGCGCCATCGGAAGCTTCGAGGCCTCACGTTTCTGCGCTGGAATGAAAAACTATCAAAGAGTAGAGGTTCATGGCACAGAAGGATCAATAGTCTTCAACTTGGAGAGGCTTAACGAGCTGAATGTCTACTCTAAGAGAGATGCAGACGATAGAATGGGTTTCAGGAACATCATGGTTACTGAGAGTGTACATCCGTTCATAGAACACTGGTGGCCACACGGACACATAATCGGCTGGGAACACACCTTCGTACA
>CAYURV010000109.1:0-4387 GCA_964447115.1 uncultured Candidatus Bathyarchaeia archaeon | reverse complement strand
TATAAGCCAAGTCTTTACACCATATCTGGGCTCTGGTCCAATTCACATCATATTCACTTAGTGGGGCGGTGTAGCTGTTCGGCTTTACTAAGACGCCAGCAATGTTTGTGCCTTCCCATTGGCCTTTGATTCTTGTTGACCGGTTCATGGTTATGTTTACAAAGACTATCGCAGAAGAAACCATTATTATGATGGTGATCAAAGTCAGCATGGTTCGGGACCGTCTCCTTTTTAGACTTCTAACGCCTAGCTGAACTGAAAGATCCGCCATAGTCTTCTTCCGTATTGTTAACAGCTGGATGACAAAATAGGTCAACCCTCCGATCATAAAGCACCCTATAAGAGAAAAAGGCAGGTCAATGCTTCTGCTACCGATGACGTATGCAAAAGATATCTTCAGTGATGGATGAGTGAGAGAGAACATCAACATGATCAGAGAAAAGGTCAGAACCTTACTTACAAGTCGAATCCTGTTTTCGGACGGTTCCTCGAAGACGAAGCTGGAAAGGAGTGAGGCAAGTCCGTATGCGAAAAGGCTTATGCCAGCTGTGGTCAATATTGCCAAGATTTTTAGGTTTGAGATCCATCTCTTGAGTCCGGACAGCTTCTCATCAGATATTTTTGCGCCACCAAGAGCCGAGGAATACTCCCCTTTCTTATAGAGCTCCGAGACCCGAGTCAACAAGCTTTTTATCGCTTGGTATTCCTCGTTCTCTCGGTCGAGTGGATAGCCCGCAGAGCTCAACCAATCCATCTCTTTGTCCATATCATATGTTTGGCGATTGATGTATTCCTCTGCGGCATGAGACATCCAATTAACTAAGACAGTTTTATTGTCAACTTTGACTGTAAACGGTGAAATCAGTTCTTCTTTCCGCACTAGCCTCCTATTTTCATATTCCTCCCAAGTCCTAACCTTGTGAAATATAGTTAATTCGTAGTCGAGGGGGAAGAGGTAGATGCTTTCGTACCTGCTTACGTTGCTCTCTATGTTTGTCTTGATCGCTGGCGCCATATACAGGTTCTCTTTCTCTCCGGTGACGGGGTTGCTATCCAAGACTCTGACAAGTCTGCCTTCAAGAACCCAGACATTCCCTTCTATGAGATGCTGGTTCCCCAAATCCTTGTAGTCTAAGTCAACCTGTAATCCTCTATGTATCGTGAAGTTTGGAACGTATTCAGCATGATAGTTTGTCGTAGACCAGCTTTCATCCTCCACAAATATGTTCTGAATTTTGATTAGTGTGTAGTTGTGTGAGAATTCTATCTCTTGAAGCGCTTTATAGTCAAAGAATGTCCCTTTCCTAACCTTTCCTAAATAGAATTGGATTATGCCTGTTGTATTGGTTTGAGTGAAGTCTACGGTCTTCAATCCCCAATCGGTGTAGACTGCAAAACTTACTGATATGTTTGAAACGGGCATGTCAGTTCTGTAATCTCTGAAATGGATTAGCAGCCATAAAGGAACTTCTTTGGTCTGTAGTTGACTTTCTGCACAATTGGTGGGTATGGCGTATAGATAAATAGAAAGAATAAGAATCAACGAAAGAAGCGTTGCTTTGAGGGGCTTCATCTCATCTCACGACCTCCCAGCTCAATGAGCTTCGCCTCATATTCCTCTCTTAGTTTGCGGTAAATTCTGTACTCCACTAGACCGTTCTTGTACCTAGATTCCAGTTCAAACAGCATGTTCTTATATCTTCTGATCTCTAAGGGTGTCCTTAGCCTCCTTCGCTCTAAGAGCAGTGAAAAGACGACCAAGGGCAGGGCAACTGAAACCATTGAAACCCAAAGAACACTCCTCACATTGCAATTGAGAGTCGCTGTTCGATCATTATTTAGGTCTACGACTAATGAACCTGCATAGATCCCATACGTACACGAGACTTCATAAGAGCCATAGGGCAAGAGCAGTGATATGCTGCCCCTTTCATCCGTCTCCGAGTATAGAATCACGTATTTTTCCCAACGAGTTATCATCTTTTCAAGAGTCAAATCCGCCTTAGGTAGGATGTTCCCGAAAGTATCGACACAATAAATCGTAAGTCTATAAACTGAGCATCTTATTATCCTGTATCTGTCTTTGTAAATGTTCACAATGCCAGACCAGACCTGTGTCCCCATCCACTCCACATTAACCGTGTAGTTGCCGGAGCGCAAGCCTTTGCGAAGGACAAAGCCATTTTCATTTGTGCGGTCTCGGAAAACCAAGTTGCCGGCGTCATCAAAAACAGTAACCGTCGCTTCGGTAAGGGGTTCACCTGACAGGGTTTCGAATCCCAATGTCATGTACGTCTTGTTACACACAATGGTAATGAATCGCTGTTCTTGTAAGCTTAGAATCTGTTCCCCGACCTCCTCACTGCCCATGACTCTAATCCAGTAAGTTCCGTTCCAGATGTCTTTGAAATATGCCGTGCCATTTACATTCGTTCTGGTCCAGTTGACCATCAATCCAGTCTCATTTCTCACAGTGGTGATGTTGGTAGGCGAATAGAAGATGACTTGGTCGTAAAGGAACACTACGTAGTTGGATAAGGGCTGGTAGTCCTGATCGACGCATCTGACTGTCAGATTGTACGCCCAACATTTGATTGTGAAGACCTCTGTCTTCGAGACTTTGATTATCTCGTGACCGAGCGTCCTATTATTATATTGTGCTGTGACATTATACAACCCGTCAATGACGTAAACGTTCTTCTTCTCAATAAAGCCTGTCTTGTTCGTCAGTTCTTTGAAAAACAGATGGTCTTGCATGTTACGAATATAGATTGTTGCGTTTCTGACCGAGACACCGGATTCCAAAACGAAACGGAGTCTTAAGTCAACTCTAGTAAGTTTCAAGGTTATGTTGGCTGGATTTTGAAGATCGAGTATGTACTCGCCGACAGCAGGTTCGCGGTGAGTCAAGACACGTTCCCCTAGGATGTACTCCTCAACCCACACCTCCTTGCCCACAATTCTCAGTCTGTAGGTCCCGTTCCACACACCAGCAAAGCTCAAAGTCCCATTCTTGTTTGTTTCCGCTTGAGTAAAAGGTACGCCAGTCCAATCGGTGACCACTGTATAGTTCTGACGACGTCCAACAGCATCTGTAATCATAGTGTAGTTCGGTGCCTTGAAAACCATCTGGTCATAAAGGGTGACTGTGTGGTTTGCCAAAGGTTTTCCATTCTCGTCGACAAGGGTCATGTTCAAGTCATAAGCCCAAGTCCTTATCACGTGTGTCTGGTTCCTCGTGACATCTATCTCCTGACACCCCACAATCCGGTTATCCTTCTGAACTGCAACAATATAGGAACCAGCGTAGAGGAACCTCATATCAATATGTCCGGTCTCATTGATAGATAGATTGCTAGTGGAGATTCTCCTTTCCAAGTCGAATATCGTGACGTTCACATCTGTGAAATTGGCCCTTCCTTTCCAATCTCTTATCCACAAGGTTACATTATACCTAGCCATGTCGCCAGCTGCGGGAAAAAGCGGATCTGGAACTTGATTAGCGGAGGAAGCAGCCTTAGCTTGGCTCAATGCTGCACCTATGGGAGTAGCATTTTGAGTGATAGAGAAAAGCAGAACGACGAGGACAACGACCAACCTTGCCTTAGGCTTATTCATCAGTTCTCCCTTAGCCATTCTCAACTTCTAAGCATCTTCATAGGCTTATCTATACCCTTCATTAGATCAGGGATGTTGACATTTTCTGCAACTAATTCTAAACCTAGCGTGCTTCTTAAATCTTAAGGTTAATACCGTGTTCTTTAAGGAACTGATCTAGTTCACTCTTATAGGGTAATGCTGTTATGGCCCCCCGCTTCGTTACAACCAATGCCCCCACTGCATTTGCCACTAAGACCGATGTCTCCAGATCCCAGCCTTTGAGTAGACCAACAAGTAGCCCAGCGTTCCATCCGTCCCCTGCACCCGTTGTGTCGACAACTTTCACTGGAAAGGCAGGTACGCTTATCTTCTGCCCCTCCTTCGTTTCAAGTAAAGCCCCGTCGGCGCCGAGTTTTATACCGATAATTCCAGTACCGGATCTTAGGGCGGTTCTGGCTGCTTTCTCAGGATTGTCTGTGCCAAATATGAATGCTGCTTCCTCGCGTGAGAATGTCGCTATGTCGGATAGTCTTAGTACTTGGCCATAAAGTCTTCTTATTGATCTTTCGGAATTCCAGACATCAATCCTTAATGTCGGATCGAAGGAGACCTTTACCCCCGCTTTTCTTGCATGTCTAATCGCTGTTAGCACAGCTTTTCTTGAGGGGTTTTGGGATAAGGAGAAACCTGAAACGTGAAGAATACGTGCATCAGAGATGTACTCAAGGTCCACATCTTCGATTTGGAGTGCACTGTCCGAAGTTCCGCTGACCAATGGCTTCCGATA
>CAYURV010000108.1:0-4399 GCA_964447115.1 uncultured Candidatus Bathyarchaeia archaeon | reverse complement strand
ATTCTCTACAAGGTTGGATCATTCTTCCTAAGGTCAATCTGGCTGAAGACGGGGGCAAAAGAAGGGGAATTCGTCATGATCCAAGGGGTCTACAGGTTCATACTGATAGTCGTGGGCATTCTCACCATTGTGACCCACTGGTATTCGCTTGGAAGTCTCGGAGCAATCTTCGCAGCCTTCGGAGGAATGTTCCTGGGATGGTCTCTTCAGGGGCCCATTAGTGGCCTCGCTGCTTGGTTTCTCGTATCTATCATTAGACCCTTCAGCGTCGGAGACCGGGTGCAGCTTCCATCCTTCGGTTTGGTGGGCGATGTCATATCAATAACGCCACTGTATACTATACTTAATCAAGTCGGTGGAAGTGTGGGCAGTGAAGAGCCTGCAAACAGAACCGTCTTGATACCGAATGCGATGCTCTTCGGTTCCCTCGTCATAAACTACACTCCGAAGGATCAAGATGAGCTTATAAAGCAAACGAAAAGAAGGATGGAACCATCTAATACGCCCCAGTCTGGTTACATGCTTGACGAATTCGTTTTGCGGTTAAGCTTCGACTCCGACTGGGATGAGGCCGAACGGATTCTACTAGACACAGCGAGGGAAATCACAAGCAACATTATCAAAGAAACGGGTCAGGAGCCATACATCCGAGCAGACATGTCTGACTGGTATGGAGTTTACATGAGACTTAGATTCATGACATCAGCCACGGATAGGCCAAGGGTGATACATGAGATATCGAAGAAAGTCTTCAAGGCGATCCAGCAAAGCGACAAAATAGACCTAGCTATCCCTTACATATACTCTTTCCGGAAAGGCCTCCAATGGGCACCACCTTATTCTCTGGAGAATGCAGACACCTTAAGAAGAATGAGCCGCAACAACGACGTCATGGAAAAGAGAACACTATGCCTTCGCTGCAAAGCTGTGAATCTTAGTGACGCCGTATACTGCAACAAGTGCGGGGAGAGACTGGACCAGGCAAACGCAACTTGATAGAGAGAAAAATGATCAGGCATCTCTCTTACAGGTAGAGGTTTTGTGCAGAGACTAATCCTTATAAGAGAAGCTTGGAAAACAGTCCTTTGTCATGTTTTCCTTTGATGGTTAGAAGTGTGAGTGTTATGGTAAAGGTAGAGTATGAGAAGATGACGCCCAAAGAATTCATCGCATCCATAAACCGCATACCAGTCTTCATTGTCCCAACTGGGCTTCTAGAATGGCATGGCGACCATCTTCCTCTTGGACAAGACACATTGAAAGCCTATGGCATATGTCTACGGATAGGTAGGAAGCTTGGCGGAGGAATTGTCCTACCACCTAATTATTGGGGTAGACCCGGATTCTCAACCTATGTTGGGACATTGACCTTCAGCGATGGCTTGATCCGTTCTCTGTTTTGGGAACTGTTTGATCAGCTGAGAAAGGTTGGAGCGAAGGTCATACTCGTGGTCACTGGCCACTATGGGCCAGTTCAAGTCAACTGTCTGAAAGAGGTCGCTGAAGAATTCAGCAGGTGTTACCCGGATGTTTGCGTGATTGCCCAGCCCGAGTATGAAGATGTCACAGTGGGCGGAGAGGTCCCGGCAGACCATGCTGGGAAATGGGAGACCTCGATGTTCTGGCACATGTATCCAGATCTTATTCAGATGGACAAGTTTGAGACTGGAAAGGTCCAAGTGGTCACTTATCCTAATCCTCCTCAGAACTATTACCGTGAGAGCCCAGAATGGGAATGGAAAGAGGACCTCAGGAAAACATCGTCGCCAGAACTTGGAGAAAAAGCTGTAAACCTAATAGTTGACCATCTAGTCTCAGTGGTTAAGGGGAAACTAAGAAAGAAGAGAAAGACTTAGCATAGATACGCTCAAGGACTCTTTTTATTCTCTTTCTGGATTAGGCTTAGAAGCGCTGCTGGCTTTACTCTAAGTTCGTCCAAGTTGAGTTCTTCAGGTGGGAATCCCATTGCCAGACCTAGCAGTTGCGTGTAATGGAGGACAGGCATGCTGAAGTTCACGTTGAAGGCTCTCTCTATCCTCGGCTGGTTGAAGTCGTACATCATGTGACATGAGGGGCAGACCGTCACCAAAGCCTGTGCACCCACATCCTTTATGTGTTCAAGCTTCTCTTTGGCGATCTGGAAGGGGACATCTTCGTTAACGCCGATTATGGTGTTGCCGCAGCACTCTGCCTCGTCTATGTAATCCAAGCATTCTGCGCCGGTCAACTGGATTAGCTCCTTGAGTAGCCTAGGATTCTCGGGATCGTCGCCGTGATCCACATGCCTGGTTGGGCGGACAAGGTGGCATCCCGTGTGCTGAGCAACTCGCAGCTCTGTCAACGGGTTTTTTACGAATTCTTTTACCTTCTCTAATCCTATGTCTTCAGTCAAGGCGTGGACGAGATGTTTGATTGTGATGGTTCCCTTGAATTCCATGCCGACCTGCTTTAGGTGTCCGTTGATCTTTTCCCGAAGATCCTTGTCCTCCTTAAGAGCCTTGTTCACCTCGTTCAGGGTTCCGAAGCACCCATTGCATAAGGTGAGTATGTTCAACTTCTTCTGTTCTGCCAAGCACAAATCTCTTGCCGCCAACGACAGCGCCAAATCATAACTTACCGGCGCCATCGGGAAACCACAACAGTTGAAATCAGGCATCTCCGTAAGCCTTACATTGAGTTTCGCGAGGACCTTCCTTGCTGAGACTTCGTAGCTTGTGACTCTATAAGGGATAAGGCATCCTAGGAAGAAAAGATATTCAGGTTCAGCCACATTAATCCCCCGCTCTTGCCTTTACCTTCTCAAAAGTCTTCGCGTCTTCGAGTATACTTGAGAAACCAGTCACGTTAAAAATCTTGGCGACATGTTCAAGGTTGGGTTTCGGCAGAGGCGGCAATCCTTGTGCCTCTCGACCCCTAAGCCTTGACTCCGGCATCACGTAGACGTAGCTTGTCTTCAGGATGTTGGAGGCGAAAGCCTTGAAGACGAATGGCATCTCTTTATTCTCTCTTGTGGACAGGTTGCGAAGAGCCCGAACGATGCTTGAAACCTCAACATCCTGCGGGCAGTGATCTATACATGTGAAACATGTCGTGCAGAGCCAAAGGGCGTTATTCGTTAGAAGGCGGTCTTTCAGTCCTAGCTGAACCATCCGCGCGATTCTTCTTGGCTTGTAGAAATCACTGAACCTTGCGATCGCGCAATCAGCTGTGCACGTGCCGCATTGATAACAGAGCGATATCTTCTCGGCCCCGGGCATTTTCGCTATCTCGTACCTGAATCTTGGGTCGAGTTTCGCGATGTTGACCACGTTTAATGCTTCTTTCTCGGTTTCGCTCAATTCCTGACCACCAGGAAAGAGAGAATGTTAAGTAACATTGGGGCGATAAATAAGGGTTATGGTGTGAAACAACAGTCATCTTCGGGATATTAGAGTCTGGAGTACCGTTTATATCGTCCCTAACGTTCTTTTCTACTGCTCTTTTGACAAAGGCGGAGTTGCAGAGCCGATTGGAGAAAACGATGCCAGAACAATCATCCACGCCCAATGTCCAAATGATCTATCGTAGACAAGGCTACAGACTTGCTGGGAACCATGATCACAGCGCCGTCAAGATCTGCCAGTGGACGAAAGAAAGCCTAAGACACAACAGGGTCTGCTACAAGGAGTTGTGGTATCCGCCTGTTCAAAGCCACAGATGCATGATGATGACCCCCTACGTGGGCTGCAACTGCCACTGCCTTTACTGCTGGAGGCTTCACTCAGGCGACCGACCTGGGCTAAACTGGAAAGAGTTTCCCATGGACGTAGGAGAATATGATGAGCCTGGCCAGATAGTTGAAGAAGCCTTGCAGAAGAGAAGGTTGCTTCTGGCTGGTTGGAAGGGAAACCCAAACACCGACCGTGAAAAGTTTGAGGAAGCCTTAAAGCCTACCATGATGACGATGAGCCTGACTGGAGAGCCAACTCTGTATCCGCGAACCTCTGAACTTGTCGAAGAGGCCCAAAAACGTGGCATGATAACCTTCTTGGTAACAAATGGGACAATGCCCAAGGTTTTGGAAAGCATGGAACCACTGCCTTTCCAGCTGTACGTAAGCATTCCAGCGCCAAGTAAGAAGGACTATACTCGGATTGCTAGACCGCTGTTGAGAGGCGCGTGGGAACGGTTGAACAAGACCCTTGAGCTCCTTCCAAGCCTGAAAACTCGGAAGGTGCTGAGGCTCACCATGATTGCAGGGTGGAACATGACTGACCTTAGGGAATATGGCCAGCTAGTGAGAAAGGCTCAGCCTGACTACGTAGAAGTCAAAGCTTACGAATGGGTAGGCCAGAGCCAGAAGCGGCTGCCGAAAGCTGCCATGCCCTACATGAAAGACATAGAAGAGTTTGCGGGGAAA
>CAYURV010000107.1:0-4434 GCA_964447115.1 uncultured Candidatus Bathyarchaeia archaeon | reverse complement strand
TCTAGCACTATCCAACGTCGAAAGCGTGAGACATGTCCATTAATTAATCTTTCTATGCCGCTATCTTGTATAGGTTAGTAACGAGGCATTCCTGCTTAACTTTTTAACCTCCGTTATGCTAATGATGTTGAGGGAGTATGCGCCAATACGCTATTGAGACAGACGACCTAACGAAAAAATTCGGTAGCCATGTTGCCGTAGACAGGTTAAACCTCCAAGTTGAACAGGGCTCCATTCACAGTCTTTTAGGTCCAAACGGGGCTGGAAAGACAACAATCCTGAACATGCTGTCAGGCGTGGTCAAGCCTACAAGAGGCTCAGCATGGATACTCGGCTATGATGTGGTTAAGAGGTCTGCGAAAGCGAAAGCGCTGATCGGCTATTTACCCGAGCAACCGGCAATCTATGAGATCCTAACCGTGAGGGAATTCCTGAGCCTAGTTGGCCGAGCCTACTCCGTCCCGAAGGAAGCGCTGGAAAGGAGGATTGACAAGTACTTAGAATGGTTCGATCTAAAACGTTTTGAGCAAACTTTCTGTGGAGCCCTTTCGCATGGTTTGAAGCAACGTGTCGTCGTCTGTTCTGTTCTGATTCATGAGCCTAGAGTGATTTTGCTGGATGAACCATTCTACGGTCTGGATCCTGCTTCAAGCAGGCTCTTCAAAGAGTTCCTGAAGGCCAAAAGTAAGGAAGGAGGAACGATACTTGTCTCGACACACGTCTTGGAGGTTGTTGAGAGGTTCTGCGACAAGGTGACCATTCTGAACAGCGGTCGAGTCGTCGCATCGGGAAGCCTAGAAGAGTTGAAGACCAAAGCCGGGGTCGACGATGACAAGACGCTTGAGGATGCTTTTCTCGCACTGACAAGGAGGCGAAAGGGATCGCAAAAGAGACTGCCCTAATGGTTGAGTATGAGCTTCGAATGCTCATATCGACATTGCGGTTGAACATTAGGAAGCCTACCTACATACTTAGTCATACAGCGCTAATCCTGACATGCCTATTTATCGGGTATTGCCTTGCCCTAGCGCCTGAGTACTTCCTATTGGAGGGGTATCCTCAAGTCTTGGACGAATCTGAAGCGACCGCCCTTGACATGCTGACAATGCTTTTGACTTTCTTGCTTCTCTATACCGTTCTGCGGGGCCTCTTTGATCAAGGGCTTCGAAGCTATGTAAGCCAACCAGATTTCAGTATTCTGGTTCTAACGCCCATCAATTCACGTTGCATCGTCACAGCGAAGTGTGTGAGGAACATGGCTTCCAGGCTTTTTCTTGTCGTCCTCACATTTCTAGTATTGACGCCTATCTCGTTAAGGCTCAGCACACCACCATTTCTGTTAGCCGCAGCCATCCTGTCGCTGACCCTTTACATTGAATTTCTCCAAGCAATCAGCTTTGCCATCCACTCGCTATCAGATGCATTCCGCTCAAAGATATCCCCACGAACTGGAAAATACGTCAAGATCATAGCCCTTGCGCTTTCAGTAATCGTTTCACTATCCATCATGTTGAGCGAATACTACGCTACCGAGTTTTGGACGAGGACTCTCACTGAAGGAGCAGAGGCTTGCTGGGCTCTTCTGCCGAGTTCTCTGACAGCATCTTTGGTTCTGGGATTCATATTAGGTAGGGCGGAGGCAGTCTATCAACCTCTTCTATGCCTAAGCGGCTTTCTAATCGGAGCACTGGCACTCATGTACTTATTTTCGGGACCTTACCACACGGAAAAGTTTGCCCATCATCCCTTTCCTTCAGGTTCAAGGACTCCTTTTGGGTTTCGAATTGGTAAGTTCATTGAGAAACATCTTAACTGGGAAAAGCACTCGCTTATAATCTTCGCAAAAGATCTTCAGCTCAGCTTAAGGGGTGCCTTAATCGACTTTTCGCTTCTGGATTTCACCCTGATGTACGCGGTCCCTTTGGCGTCATGGTATCTTCTCGAATCCTTTCTGCCAGTTCAGACTGTCCCGGATCTCGAAGCCAAACTAGGACCTCTCAAGGCTTTCGTGAAGGAGCTCGTCCTGCTTTTCGCCCTTCTGCCGTTCATCCCTTCGCTCACCTCTTTCAGCCGGGAAATGAGCAGAATCTGGCTTCTTAAGGCCTTTCCCATCCATAACCGCGCCGTGGCATATGGAAAATTCCTTTTTGCCTTGACTATTTCAGCGGCTTCTCTGGCTCCTATGGTCTTAGTTGCCATCTTAGCATTCCAAATTACGCTATCGGAATGGGTGATCTGGCTGATTCTGCCATTGATTCTGCTGATTGCTAATTCTTTCGGCGTTCTTGTTGGAGCCTACCTTCCGCCGTATGACTTGGGCAACCACATGTCGCTCAAATCCATAATCACCTTTTTCGTTCTCTTGATTTTCGTCCTTGCACCCTTCACATTTATTGCGTCAGTACAGGATAATGTGAGGCGAGTGATTCTTTTAGCATGGCTCGCCTTGTATTCGGCACTATCAGCCAGATTCTTCCTCAGACAGGCTGGGAAGGGTTTCGAAAAACTTGAATTGAGGGAAATCCTTCCACACAAAGCCGAAGCTGGCGATAGCGAGCCGGACGACGAACCGGAAGAAAACTTGTAGGCTGTCTCTTAGAGGCAATGTTGCCCTACGCAGTCTACAACTGTAGTTTTTTGCCAAAGAACGGGAGCTTCTTCCTTCTCATGGTCTTCATCATCTTCCTCAGCATAGTGTACTGCTGCAGAAGAGTCTTTACATCTTTCTCGGTGGTGCCTGAACCTCTGGCGATCCGTCTTATCCTTGATGAATTAAGAATCTTCGGGGTTTCCTTCTCTTCGGGTGTCATGGACTGTATGATGACGCGCCATTTCTTTACCTGTTCCTCGGCAATGTCCAACTTCTCTTCAGGAATCTCGTAGCCGAACCCGGGAAGCATCTTCAATATACGGTTAATTGGACCCATACTCTGCATGGCCTCAAACTGCTCGTAAACATCAGCCAAAGTTAGCTTCCCACTTAGGATGGCTTTGGCCTTCTTTTCCGGGACTTTGATCTCTGCCTCGCGGACCTTCTCGATGAGGCTTTGGAGATCCCCCATGCCTAGAAGCCTCCCGACGAACCGGGGTGGATCAAAGGCTTCGATGGCGTCAGTCTTTTCGCCTATCCCTATGAATTTTATGGGTGCGCCTGTCGCTGCGACAGCTGAGAGCGCTCCTCCGCCTCTGGCTGAACCGTCCAGTTTTGCCACGATTATCGACCCTATTGGCGTGGCCTTGTGGAAGGCTTCGGCTTGGATGGTTGCCTGTTGACCGATAGTCCCGTCAATCACCATAATGACTTCGTCAGGCTGGACAGCTTTCTCAATGGTCTTCATCTCCTTTATCAGACTCTCCTCGTCTTTGTGCCTCCCGGCGGTGTCAAGAAGGACCACATCGTAACCCTCAAATTTCTTGAGTCCCCCCAAGGCGATCTTTACGGGGTTCTTCTCCTTCTCGTTGCCGTAGATCGGGACATTTATCTGTTCAGCCAATTGCTGGAGCTGTGCGAAAGCTCCGGCTCTAAAAGTGTCTGCGCAGATGAGCGCCGTCTTGAACCCCCGCTTCTGAAGGTACCTCGCCAACTTTGCTGCCGTAGTTGTCTTGCCTGAGCCCTGAATACCAACGAGCATGTAGACATTTTTCTTTCCCATCTTCACCCCTAACTGAACAGGCTTCTCGCCTAGAAAACGGGTCAGCTCCTCGTAGACCACTTTGATGACATGTTCTCTTCTGGGAATGCCAGGTGGAACCTTCTCCTTCAGGGCTCGTTCCTCTATACGTTTCGAGAGCTCAAGTACAAGCCGCACGTTCACATCAGCTTGCAACAGTGACCTTTGCAAGTCACGGACGAGCTCCTTAACAGCAGCCTCGTCGACAACGGAGATTCGGAGAATCTTCTTCAAAGACTCGTAAAGAGATGAGCCCAAGTTTTCAAGAACCAAGTCTGTCTCTCCAAATATTGCAGCTCTCTATTTTCTTTCAAACGTCTTTTTACATTAGTTTAGGCATCTACATGCCCTTAAACATATCTTCACGAAATCTTCTATGCGCGTCCTGGACCCCACCCAAGAAGTCTATTTGTCTTAATATGAGAAATTAATGAAGGCATCCTCTTTTCTAGCAGGACATCTTTTCGCCGCTGAGTACCTTTCGTTCAAAGAACAATGTCAAGACGGCAGACACAAGTCTAAGATTTTCATAGGTAGCTTAAAATTTATCTGTGGTTTAGGCATTTTATCGTTAAAGGTGAGTGTACTAATGGAGAAGAAAGAAGCCTTGAAAGGGTGCATTGATTTGAGAAGTGATACTGTTACCTTACCGACTGAGGAGATGCTTGAAGCGATAAAGAATGCTGAGCTTGGCGATGATGTCTTCGGGGAAGATCCGACTGTTAACAGGTTGGAGGAGATGGCTGCAAAGAAGATGGGTAAG
>CAYURV010000106.1:0-4438 GCA_964447115.1 uncultured Candidatus Bathyarchaeia archaeon | reverse complement strand
CAAGCGCATCTCGACCAACCATTGTATGGAAGAAGAATTCGATTGGGTTCAAGCCGTCTCGGAAAGAGGAATATACGAATCCCTTTGCCTTTGGGGACGGGTCTCCAACCTTGAAATGAGGCAATGCCCTCTCGAGGTATCCTCTCATGATCCTCTTTCCGCGCACAGATTGCTGGCCTAAACATGCCGCCATCTGACCTATGTTGATGGTTGATCCTCTTGCTCCGCTTCTTGTCATGATTATTCCTGAATTTTCCACCTCAAGATCAGAATCGGCCACTTTTCCTGCCTGCTCAAACGCTTTGGACAGCTCGTTCATCACATAGATCTCGAAAGAATCTGTGAGGCTTTGGCCGGGAAGCCTCTCTAGTGTTCCATTTCGCAGTTTCTCAGTAAAGCTGTCGACGCTCTTTTCAGACCGTTTTACTATCTGCTGGATTTTCTTTTTAGCATCAATCGTAAGGTCAAGTTCGTCGTAGGAATATGAGAAGCCCCTAAGCGTTATAAAACGGGTGAGAAGATGACTTATCTTGTTCAGGAATAATCTCCCGGTCTCAGGTCCATAATCCTTTATTATTCTGTGAAGGAGGCTTTCAGATTTCTCTGCTCCTATAGAGTTCTTATCGATGATGCCGCTGATTAATGTCCCGTTCTTGATGACGACATAAGCGTCATGGGGGCAGTCCTCGCGCGAACATTCGGTGCAATTTTGGCAAACGCTTGCTTTGAGAGTGTAATTCAATCCTTCGGGAAGGAAGAGGCTGAAGATTTGCTTGCCATTCCACATCGGTTTAGGTTCTTTGACCAAGGGCTTCGGCAAAGGACCCTCGTATCCAGCAGCCATCAACAATTCACAGACTTCTTTTTTGGTGAGAAGTGTGGATCGACGAGTAAGTAGATAAGCCGCAGTAATGAAGTCTCTAATCGCTCCGATTATCGGGCCTCCGAACCTCGGTGAAAGGATGTGATCTTGGACTTGCATGAGGATGAGAGCCTCGGTTTGGGCCTCTTCGCTCTGCGGGACGTGCAGGTTCATCTCATCGCCGTCGAAGTCTGCGTTGTACGGTGGGCAGACACAAAGGTGTAAGCGGAAGGTTTTGTAGGGAAGGACTTTGACGCGATGGGCCATGATCGACATTCTATGAAGTGAAGGCTGCCTATTGAAGATGACAACGTCTCCATCACGGATGTGCCGCTCAACTATAAAGCCTGACTCTAAAGCATCGGCAATCTTCTCTCTTTCTAATACGAACTCCAACCTGACCCGTTTACCGTCGGGTCTAACAATGTAGAGGGAACCTGGGTAAAGTTCAGGCCCATTCTTTACAAGCATTCGCATTTCATCAATGTTCCAAGGAGTGACCTTGTCAGGCACGGAGAGCTTCGTAGCCACACTGCTGGGGACCCCAACCTCGCTTATGTCTAGATTAGGATCAGGACTGATCACGGTGCGAGCTGAGAAGTCAACTCTTTTACCTGACAGATTGCTCCGGAAGCGTCCCTCTTTCCCTTTAAGACGCTGTGACAATGTTTTCAGAGCTCTTCCCGACCTATGTCGCGCCGGTGGAATTCCTGATGACTCATTATTGAAATACGTTGTCACGTGATATTCTAAGAGCTCAGACAAATCCTGAATAATTAGTGTAGGCGCGCCAGCCTCTATGTTCTCTTTTAAACGCTCGTTGATCCTGATTATGTCTACCAACTTGTGGGTAAGATCGTCCTCAGATCTAATGCCCGACTCTAAGGTTATTGAAGGTCTCACATAGACGGGAGGAACTGGAAGGACTTGAAGGATCATCCATTCTGGACGAGCGCTTCTGGGATCGAAACCAAGCAGTCCGAGATCCTCTTCTGTTATTCTCTCAAATCTTTCACGAATCATGCTAGCCGTTAAACGTTGCGCGCCTTCTTCCAGATGCTCATAGAAAACCGTAGGCTTAACGAATTCTATCTTATGCTGTCTCGCGGCACAATAAGGGCACTCTCTGTTCTTCTTGACTTTGTCTAGTACATTGTGATAGAACTGATCGGGAACTAGTCCCATCAGCCTTTTCATATGGGCTGTCTGTTTGGCGATTCTAACAATCGATTTTTCTGGTAATAAAGCTCTTCCACAATTCTTACAGAATGCTTGAAGTAGATCTTGGATTTTCTTCGTAAATTCCACATGCACAATAGGAACAGCTAACTCAATGTGCCCGAAATGACCTGGACATCTTGTGGCTGTATTGCCACATGTTCTGCAGCGTTGCCCGGGTTCAAGTACGCCTAGCCGATTGTCCATAAGTCCTGAAGGTATGACGGCTCCGTCTTCGTCATAGGTGTCTGCCGTCTGAACCTCCACGACTGATAGCTTACGTATCTCCTGCGGGGAAACTATTCCGAACCGGATTTCGTCGACTAGTTTCTCGTAAGCTTCTTCCATGGACATATTACGCCCTCTCCTTTAACCTAAGCCGGGGCGAGACACAAAGGCTCATTAGTTCCTGGAGTAGAAGCTTAAACGCATAAGAGACTTGCACAGGTGAGACTCTGGCTTTGTCTTCGCATATCTGGCACACATACTTGCGTTGTCGAATATCGTAATATGCAATATAGCCACAGTTCTCACAGACATATAGGACGTACTTATCGGATTCCTCGAGAAGCCTGTCTCGTAAAAGCATGGCAGCACCATGTCCAATCAGACAGTCCCTTTCCATCTCGCCGAAACGTAGTCCACCGCCTCTGGCTCGACCTTCTGTTGGTTGCCTTGTCAACATTTGAACTTGGCCTCTTGCCCTAGCGTGGATTTTATCAGAGACCATGTGATGCAGTTTCTGGTAGTAAATGATGCCCATAAAGATGTCCGCGACATATCTCTCTCCAGATACTCCGTCATATAAAACCTCTCGACCGCTATGGCTGAAGCCAAGATCGATCAGCATTCGTTTGAGCTCATCGCCCTTCTTATTGATGAACGGTGTCCCGTCCATGGGTTCCCCTCTAGCCGCCGCCACTTTCCCGGCTATGGACTCTAAGAACTGGCCAATGGTCATTCTTGAGGGAAACGCGTGGGGGTTGATTACTACATCCGGAACTATCCCATCAACGCTGAAGGGCATGTCCTCCTGGGGTACGATCATGCCTATGACGCCTTTCTGGCCGTGGCGAGAAGCAAACTTATCCCCCAGTTCGGGTATGCGTTCGTCACGCACTCGGACCTTCACAAGTTTGCTTCCCTCGTTTGTCTCGGTTATGAAGGATGCATCTACAATACCATTCTCAGACGGCCGGGTGTCAATAGAGGAGTCCCGCATTGTTGGGCCCCTTATCTCAAACTCCTTGTATTCCTCTAGGAAACGTGGTGGACTTATCCTGCCTATTAGCACATCTCCGCCTTGGACATCAGCTTCAATGCTTATTATGCCGTCTTCTTCGAGGAAACGATAGTATTGTTCGCCGCGGTATCCTCTGATTCCAGTCTCAGGTATGACGAGACGGTCTCTCAGCCCACCTAGATATTGGCGACACTCCGCGTCATAAATCCTGTAGAACGTGGAGCGGGCTAGGCCTCTTTCTATAGAGGCCTTGTTGAAGATCAAGGCGTCCTCCATGTTGTACCCTTCGAATGACAAGATAGCTACGACGCAGTTTTGTCCGGATGGGCGGAGGTTATAACCTATCACATCCATTGGCTTTGTTTGGACTAAGGGAGTCTGGGGGTAATGCAATATATGGGACCGCGAATCTACCCTCAGTGGATAGTTCACTGCATAAACTCCCAATGCCTGTTTCGACATCGCTGACTCGTAGGAGTTGCGCGGAGACTGGTTGTGTTCGGCGTATGGTATCAGTGAAGCACAGGTTCCTAGGATTGAGTAGGGTGTTATCTCAAGATGCGTATGCTCCAATGTGACTTCTTCCGGGCTTAAAGCTATCAGCGCATTCTCTTCTTCTTCTGCGTCCAGGTACTCGATTATTCCTTGTTTAACGAGGTCTTCCCACGACCATTCGTTTGAACGGATCTTGTCGATGTGTTCCTGTTGTAGTTTTGGGACACCGTCTTCGACTATAATCAGCCCGCGACGTACACGTCCTTCGTCGCAGTTAATATGAATCTCTACGTTCATGCCGTGAACTTTGGAAAAATAGGCGACATTGATCTCTGACGAGATCTCTCCTTGTCTCCGATCCTTCCTCAACTCTTTTACAAATGCATCGGCAGAATCGTGGTACCCAATTGGGCAGCCGTCTACGAACACTTTCCCTCCAGAAATCTGTAAAGTGTCGCTAGCCTCTGTCGATGGGATAACGCCTCTTCTATAAAGGCTCTGCCTCACTTTTTCTGAGCCTAGACCAACTGATATCACAGCTGATAGAGCAAGGTTCTTGACAAGCCCACAGTTTGCGCCTTCAGGTGTCTCATTTGGGCAAAGCCTTCCCCAGTGTGTCG
>CAYURV010000105.1:0-4468 GCA_964447115.1 uncultured Candidatus Bathyarchaeia archaeon | reverse complement strand
AACACAAAAGTGGTCTTTTTTGAAGGTAAGAGCTTCAATGTCTTCGAGGATGTTTACGAACCCGCTGAGGACACTTTGTTGTTGGCTGAAAACCTAGGGGTAGGATGCGACGAGATCGTTCTAGACGTCGGCACGGGGTGTGGAATACTCGCAGTGATCTCAGCCTTGAAGGCTAGGCGAGTACTTGCCATAGACGTAAACCCCAACGCTGTAAGGTGCACAATACTAAATGCAGAGGCTTACAGAGTCTCAGAGAAGATGGATGTGGTGCGCGGAGACCTTTTCGAACCCTTTAAGGAAGGAGGAGTCTTCGATCTAATCTTATTTAACGCGCCGTATGTGCCTACTGAAGAGGAAGAAGAGAAAGAGTGGGCTGACCGCGCGTGGTCCGGCGGAAAGACAGGAAGGAAGCTGATAGACCCTTTCGTAACACATACGAGTCAGTATCTCAAGGAGGGCGGCCGTATCCTTCTCGTCCAGTCAACGCTTTCAGATGTTGAGCAAACCTTAATGGAGCTTAAGAAACAAGGATTTGCAGCAAGGATTCTGGCAGAGAAGAAAGACTTCTTTGAAACCATAACGTTGATTGAGGCCCAAAAGGTAGCAAGCATCGAGCTTCAACAAAAAACCTTTTGAAACATGACATCACAATTAGAGTTAGCAAGGTGTTTGAGGCTTGTCTATGTCCAGGAAGCTATCTGGCAGAGTTGCCTTGGTAACGGGTGGAGGCAGAGGGCTAGGTAGGGCCTACGCTCTGCACTTGGCAAGACTCGGGGCTGATGTGGTCATAAATGACATCAACCTTGAATCCGCAAAGGACTATGAGGAGCGGCTTAGTGCCCCAACAGTGACGGACGAGGTGAGAAATTTGGGCAGGCGGTCGATAGGCATCCAAGCAAACGTAACGAGGAAAGACCAAGTAGACATAATGTTTAGCCGTATTCTAGACGAGTTTGACCATATCGACATACTTGTAAACAATGCCGGCGGCAATCTCAACCGGCTGGGACCAAAGGCCGGCTCCCCGGTCACATCTCCTTCTTCTGCGTCGATGGAGGATCACCAATTCATCATGGATGTAAACCTTACAGGTACAATCCTTTGTTGTCAAGCTGCCAGCATCCCCATGAAAAGACAAAGGTACGGCAAAATCGTCAATGTCGCGTCTCAGGCAGGCCTTCACATAGCCCCGGAGATGATCAAAGCCATGTCGTATAATGTTGCGAAAGCTGCAATCATACATTATACACGATGCCTAGCCGCTGAGCTCGGGCCCTTCAACGTCAACGTGAACTGCATTTCACCCGGATGGATAACTACATCAAGAGCAATCGCCGAAGGAAGGAGAGGAAAAGCTGCAAAGGAGCTTGAAAAGCAGATTTCTTTGGGTCGGCTAGGATCGCCTGAGGATGTCGCGAAAGTCGTCGAATTCCTCGTCACCGACCTTTCAGACTATGTCACCGGGCAATGCATATCAGTCTGCGGAGGATACATCCTATTCTAATAAACAGACTCTACTTTTTCTTCCTCTTAAGAATGTTTCTCTCAGTCTCTATTTTTGATTCACGGTCAACTGGCTCCACAGGCTTATCCATTGCTCTAGGTGCCAGTGCCCAAAGCACTCCGAGGCGACCATTTAGATACCTGAACCCTCATTCAAGGTCAACACCTTGCCAATCCTGCATACGCATTGTTCTCTGGATTCCCAGACAAGAGGGACCGGCATATGATTGATTCTAGGGCATGTTGGACCGACATGTTCGTAAATGGCAAGAGAAGCCAAAATCTTTTATCGGTATATCTCTACGTAATATATTCACCAAACCACTGGGTCTCAGTTGCGAGGTCTTTGAGACCTCGTCTAGAATGAGCAGTTTGCATATCATGAGAAAAGTGTTTGAAGATAATACGTGAAAGGTTGTCGTGCCGGTTTTGGCTCGAAGGAGAAGGATAGGTGCTCGGGTTCTCAAGGCTGTTGCCTCTTCGTTGAGATTGGGCATTCTTAGGCTTCTCTATGAGAGGGGTCCCCTTTCTTACACGGAGATTATGAACTATCTGAAGCTCAGCCCGAGTAGAGACGCGGGCAGATTTGCGTATCATCTGAAGACGCTTCTGGGTATGGATTTGATAGAGCCTGATGTTACGTCTAAGAAATATGGTTTGACAGACATGGGCAAAGCGATTGTTGAGTTCGCTGATGAATTAGACGAGAGCACGTACAAAAAGAAGATGCTTGTGCGTACCTCGCGTCTGGCAATTGAGAACTTCGACAGGAACAAGATCGCCGAGTCGCTAGTTAGGGAGGCAGAGGTTCCAGTGGAGTTGGCGCAGAAGATTGCAAGAGAAGCCGAAAAACGACTGGTCAAACTGGGCACCAAATACCTCACAGCTCCGCTCATAAGGGAGTTTGTGAACGCAATCCTGATTGAGCGTGGATTAGAGGAGTATAGGCACAAGCTTACGCGTCTAGGGCTGCCCGTATATGACGTCACCCAGCTGATAAGTGAGATGAGTGGCAAGTCCGAGGATGTTGCGAAAGTTCATGCGGCAGCTGGGAACCGGGTGGTTGAGGAGTACACGCTTCTCAATGCTCTACCTAGGGATGTTGCTGACGCTCACATATCTGGAGCCCTTAACCTCAACAATCTCGGCTGCTGGGTTTTGAGGGCAAGCGGGGTCATGCATGATCTCAGGTTTTTCTTCCAGCACGGGCTGGCGTTTGATGGAAGGTATTCAACTCAGATCTCAATGAAGCCGCCGAAGACTTTCAAGTCAGCTCTTTCGATCACCACAAACATACTGAGGCTTGCTTCAGCGGAAGTTGCTAGTGAGCAGGGAATCGATCTCTTCAACATATTTCTTGCCCCATTCGTCAAAGGCCTATCGAAGGACGATGTTAAGGAGGAGCTATCGCAGTTTTTAACTTCTGTCAACTTGACTGTTCCGACAGGCGTCTCACTAGGGTTGGAGATTGTTCTGCCGACGTTTCTAGCTGACGCCAAGGTCCACGGAGGGGGCCTATATGCGGACTATCTTAATGAAAGCCGGCTCGTCGCATCGTCTGTCATTGAATGCCTGAGGGAAAGAGCGGATTCTAAGCCGATCTTTAACCCCAGTATAATTGTGAAGGTGCGTCCGGAAGCTCTAAAAGACAAGGATGTTGAGACCCTGCTTTACGAGGCTCACGGGTTAGCGGTTAAAGGCCTTCCATACTTCGCTAACCTGAACACTGAACGACAGATATGCTCGTCCTATACTGCAACTGGTTTGAGGTTTGCAGCGGACTGGAAAGAGGATTGGGAGCTCGACGCCATCAGGACCGGATGTGTAGACAATGTAACCCTGAATTTGCCAAGGGCCGTCTACGACGCCGAGAGGGACAAGGGCAAATTCCTCAAAAACCTTTATGACCTTTCTGAAAAGGGTTTGAGGGCTCTAGAGATTAAGTATCACACCATGAGGAGACGTGCGGCTGAAGGCCTCCTACCGTTCCTCGTGCAGAGGGAGGAGCAGGACCCCTATCTTAGGCTTGAGAACTCCTCGTGTCTTCTGGGCTTCGTGGGATTGAACGAGGCAGCTCAGTCGATGACTGGGAAGGCTATTCACGAAAGCGAGGACACCTTGAACTTCGCTGAGGAGGTCATCGCCTATCTTGCTAAACTCGTGAAGGTTCATGCGAAGAAGCGGGGGATTCGGTTTGCCTTGGCTTTGACGCCAGACCTCTATGGGGCTAGGAGGCTTGCTGAGCTGGACATAGAAAAATATGGCTTAGGTGAGGTTCACGTTCAGGGTGGAAGAGAGAGACCATGCTACACGAATATGTCTGTTGTGCCTTATGGTTTGGATGTGCCTTTGGATGATTATCTCCGTATAGAAGGGCGGTTCCACTCCTTGACTCCCGGAGGCCATTTGGTCAGGATTCTGTTGAAGGAAGGTGAGGCTGAGGCTGAAAATCTTCTCTCCACAACCATCAAGATCATAAAAGATCATAAAATCGGGCTCTATGCCTACGATAGAAGCCTAACCTACTGCGGAAACTGCCGGAAATTGTTCAATGGCGAACAGATGAAGTGCCCTGTATGCGGATCAGTCAACGCGGTTACCAGATTCTCCAGAGAGCCGGCGAGATACCAAGCAAAGCAAGCTTAGAAATGGCAATAAACGAGAACCAAAATCCTTATCCAGCACATCTGAGCAAGTTTCTATTGGCTGGTGAGCTGGCGGATGGCTGTCGGACACCACTTCAGCCCCGAGAATGGGTTGAGGGTGTCTGGGGAAACTCCGTCCACCACACAGTCCGCAACGCCGTAAGGCGTGGGGTGAGAGCCCTGGCTCCGGAACAGAAACGATACGTCCGCTGAGCCTGTGACGTTGAGGCGTGTTAAGTCGCCGAGTAGGCTCGGATGGAAACGGTGAAACGGCCGTCCTGCGGGGTGGAAGGGCGAATAGGCGTCGATGAGTCTCTGTG
>CAYURV010000104.1:0-4473 GCA_964447115.1 uncultured Candidatus Bathyarchaeia archaeon | reverse complement strand
TTCTTCAGGGCATGTTCAAGCGCTCTTAGGAGACGGGTAACGATTCCGCGGTTTGAATTTGCGCCCATGAGCCCTATTCGCCAGATTCTGCCTTTGAGTTCACCTAGTCCTCCGCTGACTGTAATGTTGAATTCTTCGCGCAGTGTCCCTCTTACGTTTTGGTCTTCGACACCTTCAGGCACCTTTACAGCTGTCAGCGAAGGGCATCTGTGTCCCTCTTCGGCATGCATCTTCAATCCTAGCGTTTCAAGCCCGCTTATGAGAGCCAGACTGTTCTTCTGGTGTCTTCTCCATCGATCCTCAAGCCCTTCGTCGTGGATCAGCCTCAACGATTCTCTTAAAGCATAAACTAAAAGGATGGGGGCAGTATGATGGTATATGCGGTTGTTCTCAACCCAATATTCCTCTATTGTTGAGAGGTCAAGGTACCAGCTTTGAACCTTGGTCTTTCGGTTTCTGACTTGCTCCATAGCTTTCTCGTTTGCCGTTATTGGAGCCAGTCCAGGTGGACAGCTCAAGCATTTCTGGGATGCACTGTAGCACAGGTCTATGCCATAGCCGTCAACATCGAGTTCGCATCCGCCCAGTGAAGTGACAGCATCCACGATCAGTAATGCATCATATTTGTGCGCCAACTTCGCGATATCCTTCAAGGGCTGAAGTATACCCGTCGAGGTTTCCGCATGAACTACGGCGACAACCCTGGCATTAGAACCTGACAGAGCCTTCTCGACATCCTCCTTCCTTATGGTTCTACCCCAGTCTGCCTCAACCGTGACGGGGTTCCCGCCACACCTTTCGACCATCTCTCTCATGCGCCCACCGAAGAAGCCGTTTATGCACATGACTACGTCGTCGCCCTTCTCGACGAGGTTGCAGATTGCGCTTTCCATCCCAGCTGATCCTGTACCAGAGATCGGTAGAGTCAGGTGGTTTTTCGTCTTAAAGGTGTACCTGAGCAGTTCCACAGTGTCGTCCATGACCTTCATAAAGTACGGGTCCAGGTGCTCCACTATGGGCGATGTCAGAGCCTTCAGAACCCTAGGATCAACATTGCTCGGCCCCGCTCCTAATAGAAGTCGTTGAGGCGGCTGAAGCTCTCCATAGACTTTTCTCGCCATTTCTGACCCCTGCCTCAGAATTTTGACTCTAGTAGGATTAACGTCTCAATATAAAGGCTTTATGCTCAACAGATATCTCAAGCAGGAGATCTTTGATGAACTCTTCACTTTGAGAATTTCTTAGCTACAAGTAAGGCTTAATCAGTCTCTCGGCGTTTCGGTGAAGGATGTTGTGCTTGTCTTCATCGGTTATTCTTGAGAATAGGATGCAACCTATTCCGTAATGTGGGTCGAACCATGGTAGGTCTGTTCCGAATAGTACTTTGCGGGAGCCTGCCTTCTCAACCATCCACTCAATCACCCCGTTCACTGCGTAGGCAGCGGTCAATTCCAGGTAGACGTTAGGGTAGTCACGCGCAACTTGGATAGCCTTCTGCCACTCTCCGTATCCTGAGTGACCCATAAGAAATATAATGTTAGCATATTTGTTTGCGAGTTTCTCGACTAAGTCCGGTGGGTTAAAACGGCTCTGCCCCCAAGTATGCATGAGAACCAGCAACCCGTGCTCATCAGCATGCTTGAGTGCGGGCTCGTACCGTGGACCAGTCAATGGATACTCGTGGTAGTCGGATAGAAACTTGAACCCGACAAACCCATCCATCTCTGAGAACTGAACAATCTCATTTTGCATCCTCTCTGGATAGTTCGGGTTGATTACCCAGTATGCCCTAAACCGGTCTGGATACCTCTTCACAACCTCTGCCATTTCGACGTTAGCCTTAGTATCTATGAGAGAAGCATGTGAACTCGAGACCGCCATCCTCACGCCGCAACGGTTCATGGTACATATCATGTCCTCCGGCGAGGGATTGGGAAAATATATCCCCTGGAAAGGTCCAAGATGCGCGTGCATATCAATTATGGGACAGGATTCGCTTCGCCCCTTCTCCATGAAATCCTTAACTATTCTGTAAAGATTCAGAGCTTAACCCTCCCAAGTATCCGTTCGAGATTGCCTGAGGCTATCATCTCGCGTTCCCTGGTCGTTATCTCTGCGTGTGTTAAAGTCAAGATGGGTCCACCTGGGTTCCACTTGGGAAATCCCGTACCGAAAAGAAGTTTCTCTACGCCGTATTTGCCACAGAAGTCGCTTATACCTCCGTCCAGCTCGTATCTTGAGGTATCTAGGTAGAGGTTTTCGTACTCCTCGATTAAAGGTCTGAAGAATCGGTCTTGCCCCCAAGAGCCATGTTCAGTGACTACAAGTGTAAGGTCTGGAGCCTCAGACAGTATGGTTTCAATTAGACGCCAGCCGGATATTCCTCCGCAGGACTCGTTGATGTCAATGAAGAGGGGGATATTCCGCTCAACCATCAGATCATATATAGGAGCGAGGGCAGTCCTCGTCATCAAGTACCTATGTTCAGCGGGGAAAGCCCAAAAGGCACGTACATTCTTCGATCTCATCCTCTCCAAAACCGCTTCTAAAGGTCCAAGTTCCCCGGTTTGAAGAGGAAGAATGGTGAATGTCCCATGTAGCCTTTTAAAACCATCGATCTCATTCAGCAATATCTCGTTGCCAACAACAGGGGAGTCGCCACGTTGTCTGGCGTGATGTACAAGAGCTTCACTGATGCCGTAGAAATCCATTTCTATCAAGAGTTCCTGGGCGGTTTCAGCAAACCGAATGGGTCTCAGCATTGGTGTACCGAAACTGATATTACAGTCAAAAAACTTCACTTATCGAGCCCTCCTGGAACTCAAAAACTCTGGCCAGAACTAAGGTTCTGTTATCTACCTAGGTTTATGGGAGGAGTTCTTCTATGTTATCCTTGATTTTCTTTATCGCCTGCAGCACGAGGTTCACCTTTTCCCGTTCCATCAGAAAGTCTTTCCCAAGGGCCACGATCTCATTTTCGTAAACACGCTCCGCCACTGGGCAATGGACATCAGCGTAATCGATGGACTTTCCATAGAGTGGGCAACGAACAGGGCAGCCTGTTCTCCCAAAATGCATCTCCAAAAAGACCGGATTCTTATAGAGAGGCTGATTATGGGCTTTCCCCGCTGGAACCCCCTCGGCTCCGAGAGCTTCAAGAAATTTGTCTCTGCTTATTCCGCCGAAGCCTTTCTCGTCGAACCTCATTAAGTAGAAGTAATATCCCCTCTTGGTGATCCGGCGGTCCCTCCTTAACGCCCTGATTCCGCCTATTTTTTCCATCTCTTTGGCCATGTATTCTCCGTTGAGATGCCTCTTCTCAGTCTGCTCTGGCAAACGCTTAAGTTGACAGAGCAGGATTGCTCCCTGAAACTCAGTCATCCTCATGTTCCAGGCCGGGACATGATGCTCATAGAACGGCCTCCCCTCCACTCTACCGATGTTATGGTATGAGAAGCATTTCTTAGCCAGATCCTCATCATTGGTTGAAACGAACCCGCCTTCACCACAGGTTAAGGGTTTTCCCATCTGAAAACTGAAGGCGCCTAAGTGCCCTATTCCCCCGACTTTTTTCGCTCTCCACTCGGAGCCGTGGGCTTCTGCACAGTCCTCCACAACTGTGAGGTTATGTTTTTGCGCTATCTCTATTATGCTGTCCATGTCCGCCGGGTAACCACCATAATGGACGGGCACTATCGCCTTGGTTTTTTCTGTGACGGCTTGCTCAATCTTTCCCGGATCAATCTGGTATGTTTCGGGGTCTATATCCACAAATATGGGTACCGCGTTCACAGCCAAGACTGCTGTAGCTGTGGCGATGAATGTCACAGCTGGGACGATAACCTCATCTCCGGCTTCGATCCCAGCGGCTCTTAGAGCAAGTTCAATGGCGGCTGTTCCATTAGTAACAGCAACGCCATGCTTTACACCCAGATATCTGCAGAATTCGGTTTCAAAGATACCTGCGTTGGATTCTTTGGGATCTTGATAGGCTCCTCTCCACCATCTTCCACTCTCTAAGACCTCAAGTAAAGCTTCTTTTTCCTCCTCGCCGAAGATCGGCCACTCAGTTGATATACCTCTGGGCGCAACGGGTCTTCCGCCTTGGATTGCTAGATTGGCCATAACTGTTACCCTCCCAACATCTACGATAGCTATATTCCCATTTCTAGATTTATGATTTATTCACGTTCTCCTTCCGATGCCTATAGCCTTCACTTTTCAGTGACGATTTGATCGGGCTTAGCGCAAAGACAGATGATGGGACAAAAAATAACTTCGAAGGTGTTGCTGTCCGCTCTAGGAAAGCCTCCGGAGACCGGACCCGTGAAACGGCAAAACTTAAGTTAAACCTAGATCTTGAGGATTATTTGGCGGGGGTACCCGAGCCTGGTCTAAATAGAGGTTAGACAAGTATGCCCCTAGGATAGGGGGGAGGACTTAAGATCCTCTGGCGAAGGCCTCCGTGGGTTC
>CAYURV010000103.1:2519-4480 GCA_964447115.1 uncultured Candidatus Bathyarchaeia archaeon | reverse complement strand
GTTGGGCGAATGGTCACCGCTACAATATAAGATACTGGGAGATATGGAACGAGCCGGACATAACCCAATTCTGGACTGGAACAGCCGAAGACTACTACCGACTCTATGAGATCACTGCAAATGAGATCAAAAGATACGATCCAAATCTGAAAGTGGGCGGACCAACTCTAGCCTGGAACATAACCTTCCTAGATCAGTTTCTGAAGTACTGTAAAACCCACGAAATCCCAATAGACTTTGTATCTTGGCACGTTTACTCTCAAGAACCCTATGATGTATATTTGAGAGCTAAACAAGTTCATGACTGCATGGAAGCCAATGGTTTTTCCTCAGCGGAAAGCTTGCTGACTGAGTGGAACTTCTGGCCTAGCAACGACTTTGAAAGAGACTTCAGAAGCGTGAGAGTGGCAGCCTTCGACGCCTCAGCCATGATCTACTTGCAGGAAAGCCTGCCTGATATTGCCACTTTCTATCGAGGAGATACCTGGTCTTGGGGAGGCCTGTTTGACCAAAACGGAGTTCCACACAAGGCATATTACTCGTTCAAGGCTTTCAAGATGCTTCTTGAGACGCCTAACCGTGTGTTATGCACTGGGACGGACAGAAAGGGTTTCGCAACCATCGCCGGCGTCTCACATGACAACAAGACCGTGACGATTTTGATAAGCAACTATGACAGTGAGTTCAACGGTTACCGGTTAGAGGTAAAGAACCTGCCTTGGGAGGCTGGGCGATCCAGATGCGAGCTGTACGTGATCGATAGCAAGAACAGTCTCGACCTAGTAAAGTCAGAGACATACGACGCAACGACCCTAGAAATAGAACAGGGAATGGAGAGTCAAGCAATCCACTTGGTAAGACTCATTGGAGAATAAAAGTTCACTCATAACCTCTGCATGTTATCCGCATCTGTTTCTCCAACATCAAAGATTGCCCAAAACAATATAATCGCTGACTCGGAAAGTGAAGGTCTATGTGCCGACTGTTTGGAATGCTTTCGATTGAGCCCTCGAATGCGTCAAAATATCTCCTCGAGGACCCATGTTCCCTTTATAACCAGAGCAAAGCGAACCCATTGGCACGGCAAGGCGATGGTTGGGGTATAGGATACTATTCTGGCAGAGTTTGCCATCTTGTGAAAAGCGAGAAACCAGTCTACGAAGAGTATGAGGACTTCGCCTCGGCTGTAGGAAAAGCTGATTCGAATCTCATATTGGCGCATGTCAGGCGTGCAAGTAACCCAAGAGGATTGCCCAGGACGAAGATCATCTCGATAGAGAATTCGCAGCCCTTCAAGCATGAGAACTACTTATTCGTCCATAATGGAACCATCACTATACCTGATGAGGTCGAAGAAAGCTTAGGCGATTGGAGATCTAGAATAGCGGGCTTTAATGACAGCGAGGTTTACTTCTGGTTCATAGTAAAGGCGATGACTGAGGGAGCAAGCTTTGCTGATGCTGTCAGGCAGTTTGAGGGCACTCTTTCGGAATTATGGGAGATGAACCGCGAAAAGCATCCTGACAAACTCCATCCTTATATTGGGTTGAACGCCTTGCTCAGCGACGGTGAAAGACTCTACGCCTACTGCAAACACGACAGAGATGATGAGTCCAGGAAATCACTCTGCTTTAAAGAACAACCAGTATTCCAAATGTCCTACCTTGTTAGCCCAGAGAGGCTGATAGTTTCTTCAGAGAAGACAAACAAAGACGAGGACTGGAAACCCCTCAAGAGCGGACATATACTAATAGGAGAGATCGATGGAAAACGTGTGACCATTCGACTGCAAGGAATCTGATGAACTTCGTTCTGTCACACGGACCAGCTTTACGACTTCCATATCTTTTACATCCTCTCCGATTTCACTCAGCTAGGGTGTCTTCTCCAATGAGTCAGCAGATTCTGCTACCTCACTGTATGCCCAAGCTTCGCTTTCCCTTGATGTGATGGTTAGTGAA
>CAYURV010000103.1:0-2419 GCA_964447115.1 uncultured Candidatus Bathyarchaeia archaeon | reverse complement strand
GATTTTTTTGCTGCTTCTAGAGCTTCTTTGAATCCTTCGGTTGATGTTCCAGATATGTCACAGCCTTTCGCGTAATACACATTGGTCTTAAGTGAGACCTTTTTCCCTACGCCTTGCAGGATGCTGACGGTTGGCACAGCATCTTTCTCGCACCTCAGATGCGCTGTATAGCTATAATCGCCGTGCAGATTTCGGGTACTATCCGCATTGGGCCCGATCACGGCTATTGCCTTCACGTCTCTATTTAGGGGAAGGACACCGTCATTCTTCAGGAGCACTATGGATTCCTTAGCAGCCTCAAGCGCGAGAGCCCTGTCTTCAGTAGTGTCAAGGACTTCAGGAGCCTTATCAATGTCGACGTAAGGATTATCAAAAAGTCCAAGGAGGAACTTAGCTCGAAGAACCCTTGAGACAGCCTCATTTACAGTAGCTTCGGAAACAGTACCCTCCTTGACTGCCCTAACAAGGGGCTCACCGTAATGATCAACGTTTGGAAGCTCTAGGTCGATACCCGCTTCTAATGCTTGGACAGCTGCATCCTTCTCGTTAACGGCAACGTGATGGAAGGTCTGCAAGAGCTTTATGGCCCAATAGTCCGATACCACGAATCCTTTAAATCCCCACTCCTCTTTGAGCACCCCAGTCAGTAGCTCACGCGATGCTGCACACGGGACTCCGTCTATTTCATGGTAGGCATTCATAACAGAATAAGCTCCTGCTTCTTTAATGGCGGCTTCGAAGGGAAAAAGGAAGACCTCTCTGAACTCTCGCGGTGGGACGTGGACAGGTGCGCAGTTTCTGCCGCCCTCGGAGAAGCCATGAGCGGCAAAATGTTTCGGTGTCGCTATGACTCCCGTACTTAAGTCGTCTCCCTGAAGCCCTTCAACATATGCCACTCCTATGCTGGCAACGAGGTAGGGATCCTCGCCGAAGGTTTCTTCGTTTCTGCCCCACCTAGGATCTCGAACCACGTCGAGGACAGGAGCAAGTCCTTGATGAGCGCCCACAGACCTCATCTGCCTCCTAATCGTCGTAGTAATCTTCTGTACAAGCTTTGGATTCCATGTGCTAGCCATTCCTATTGCTTGGGGGAAAGTTGTTGCTCCATAAGCCATGAAACCACTGAGGCATTCCTCATGGATGATGACGGGTATGCCCAGCCGGCTTCTTTCGATCAGGAAGCGTTGTATATCATTTGCGATTTTCACGGCTACCTTTGGACTCGTTATCTCGCGGGTTCCTCCCATGAGACGAGTGATCTGACCAATTCCTTTACCGAGAATCTGTTTGGCTTTTTCTATAGAGAGTCTACCGTTTTCGAGAAGACTTAGACGCGGGAGAAAGTCTAGCTTACATGGGGCTGAGCCTAGCTGAGCAATCTTTTCTTCAAGCGTCATGCGTTGAAGTAAATCTTCAACTCTTGCTTCCACGCTTGGGTTTGTTTTTCTTTCAGGCATTTTTTTCGGTAACTCCTCAACTCAGTCGCATCATGTCTAACTTCGACATATTGTAGATATTATTTTAAAAGGTTTTCAAGCGGACAACTGTTGAGATCGCAAAGTTATGCTGAGAAAATTCTTCACTGCTGTCGAAGTGGTACTAATCCGAGAAAACTAAGCTTTCCTTCTATAAAAAGAAGCCCACTAATATGTATGGTTTTCTCATGCCTGATTCTACCGAGGTTCAGCTTCAACCCAACTTGGAACCGAAGAAGCTGAGAAAGGAATTGAGGCGTTCTGAGGGCGTCTTATTATAGGCCAAACAAAGTGGAAACTGCTATGATTGGCGCGAATACTGACGCGACCAGTGACATGACTGTGATCATGGTGTTAAGTGATGGACCTGCTGTGTCCTTGAATGGATCCCCTACGGTGTCGCCAACAACTGCAGCCTTATGTGCATTTGAACCATCTCCTCCAAGGTTGCCGGCTTCAATATATTTTTTAGCGTTGTCCCAAAGTCCGCCTGAATTTGCCATAAGTAACGCGAAGATTATGCCTGTGACTATGCTTCCTGCGAGGAATCCTCCCAAGGCTTCTTTGCCAAGAATAAATCCAGTAGCAAGAGGAGCGACTATTGCGGATGCACATGGGAGCACAAGTTCTTTCAACGCGCCTCTTGTTGCTATATCGACGCATCTCGCATAATCTGGTTTGGTCTTTCCCTCCATCAGCCCTGGGATCTCTCTGAACTGTCGCCTTATCTCTTCAACCATTCTGAAAGCGTTCTTGCCAACAGCAAGTATAAGGAGCGCTGAAAGAAGAGGAGGCATCATTGCACCAATGAATACTCCTGAGATGACTGTAGGCTTGCTTATGTCAATGGTCCGTATGTCTACGATCTGGGCGTAAGCCGCAAACAACGCCAGAACGGTAAGAGCTGCAGCCCCTATTGCGAACCCCTTTGTTATAGCCTTTGA
>CAYURV010000102.1:0-4492 GCA_964447115.1 uncultured Candidatus Bathyarchaeia archaeon | reverse complement strand
GTCATGGCAAGCGTCGAAGCCATGCTGAGCGGCATGAACGTCCTAATGAGCAACCATAACAAATCGTGAGACAGTTTCACTTTGGTGGAAGGATGACTCAATGAAATGTCACGCAGACCTTCAAGTCACAGGTTTCTGGGTCAGTGGATTCAAAAAGCTTATAAGTGTGAAGCAGATAGTTCTTTCTGCTTCGTTCCTTTGGAGGGCAGAAAAGTGAGGGATATTCGGGTATGGAGGAATCGCTACCTCCACTGCTGAATTGAGCTCCCTAGGGTTCTTTGTAGCTAATTTGTTAAAGAGACTCTCATACATTTCTGACATCTCCAATCTGATTTTGAAGGTAGGTAAGGAGACAAGAACATTCTATGAAAATCAAAGTAACCAAGGAGGGTTCATGAATGGTTAGAATGACCGGCGCTGAATCCTTCATAGAGGCTCTGAAACAACAGAAAGTGAGCATGATCTTTGGAATACCAGGAGGATATGTTCTGCCGATCTACGATCTATTTGATGATTCGGGCATAAAGCACATCCTAATGAGGCACGAGCAGTGCGCAGCTCATGCTGCTGATGGGTATGCGCGTGCAAGCGGACGAGTCGGGGTCTGTATGTCAACATCTGGACCTGGAGCAACAAACCTTGTGACGGGTATAGCCAACGCCTACATGGACTCGTCACCGATTGTAGCCTTTACGGGGCAGGTGCCAAGAGCCTTTGTGGGCAAAGACTCTTTTCAGGAAACAGACATCGTTGGGATAACCACCCCAATAACAAAATGTAACTTTCAAATGAAAAGCGCTTCGGAAATCCATAAGACCATTAAGGCCGCCTTTTATATTGCTTCCAGCGGCAGACAGGGACCTGTGCTGATAGATCTTCCTAGGGATACATTAACAGAGTCAGTTGAGATAGATTTCGAAGACAAGATCGAACTCAGAGGTTACCGTCCAGCATACGAACCGCATCCGCTTCAAGTAGAGAAAGCTGCAGACCTTCTCACAAACGCGGAGAAACCGGTCATACTGGCGGGAGGCGGCGTGATATCTTCAAACGCTTCAACGGAGCTCATCGCCTTAGCTGAGCTTCTTATGGCACCTGTCTCCACTACTCTTCTGGGCAAGGGATGCATACCTGAGAATCACCCACTTTCGCTTGGAATGTTGGGAATGCATGGAACAATACCATCCAACCGCACGGTGCCAGAAGCTGATGTCTTGCTTGCTGTTGGCATGCGCTTCACCGACAGAACAACCGGCAACGTCAAAAAATTCTGCCCAACCACGAAGATCATCCACATCGACATAGATTCCTCTGAAATTGGCAAGAACGTTAGACCATTAGTCCCAATTGTTGCTGACGCAAAGAGAACGCTCAAAGCAATAAATGACTGTTTAATCCAACACTACAAGAAAAAGGAACGATCAGTCTGGTTCAATAGAATCCAAGAACTGAAGAGCCAGCAGGAGCAATTGGCGAAGTCAGAGGCAGGATTGAAGCCGCCCAAAATTCTGACTGAGATCAGAAAGATCCTGCCAGAAGAAGCCATTGTCACCACTGAGGTGGGGCAGAACCAGATGTGGGCTGCATTGTATTTGAAGTCTTACAGGCCGAGGACGTTCATAAGCTCAGGCGGGCTTGGCACAATGGGCTTCGGCTTTCCCGCAGCAATAGGAGCCAAAGCAGCCTGCCCAGATGTTCCGGTGCTAGACGTAGCTGGCGATGGAAGCTTCATCATGACTGAACAGGACTTGGCTTCAAGTGTTGTATGGAAAATACCAGTCACGGTTATGATTTTGAATAATTCGATGTTAGGTATGGTTGCACAGTGGCAGAGACTACACTACTACTATAACAATAAACGCTATTCAGGCGTTAATCTGGAAGGGGTTCCTGACTTTGTCAAGCTGGCTGAAGCTTATGGTGCACAAGGCTACCGAGTAGATTCCATGGAAGAGCTCATTAAGACAGTGAAGGCATCTCTGAACAGCGATGTTACTACTGTGATCGATGTTCCAATATCACCTGAAGAGAACGTTTACCCAATGGTTCCCCCCGGAGGCGAATTAAGCAATCTCCTTACGAGTTGATGTGACATGAGCGAGAATGAAGAATCGTACATCATATCGGCAATTGTCGAGCACAAGCCAGGGGTTCTTTACAGCGTCTCAAACATGTTTAGACGAAGAGGCTTCAATATCGAAAGCATATCAGTCGGAGTGGCTGAACAAAAAGATCTAGCCAGAATGACTATTACAACAAAAGGCGACGAAAGAACCATCGAGCAAGTTGTCAAGCAGCTGAAGAAACTGATTGACGTCATCAAGGTGAGCATACTCGACCCCAAAAATATAGTGGCAAGGGAATTAGCCCTTGTCAAAGTGAGCACAGCTGACACAAAGATCAGATCCGACGTGCTCAACTATACAGAAATATTCAAAGGACACGTTGTTGATGTGGCACACGACTCATTGATTGTTGAGATTACAGGCGACTCAGATAAGATCAATGCCTTCCTAGAGTTGATGAGACCCCTAGGAGTGAGAGAGATAGCGAGGACGGGCATAACTGCCCTTCCAAGAGGAATGAGATCAGTAAGGATGAATTGAAAAGGTGGAAGAATCATGGTGAAAATCTATTTCGACGACGATGCAAGTCTACAACCATTAAAAGATAGGACAATTTCCGTGATCGGGTACGGCAGCCAAGGGCATGCCCAAGCCCAGAACATGAGGGACTCAGGCTTAAACGTAATTATCGGTCTGAGACCAGAAGGCTCTTCATGGGAAAGAGCTGAAAAAGACGGCTTCAAGGTTTACACGATCCCAGAAGCTGTGAAGAGAGCTGACATTATCTTCATGTTAATCCCTGACATGACTCAACCCAAAGTTTACGGGGAATCCGTCGGACCATATTTGGCGAAAGGCAAAACCTTATACTTTGCACATGGCTTCAACATCCACTTCAAGCAGATAGTCCCGCCTAAGAATGTGGACGTGATCATGGTGGCACCTAAGAGCCCCGGCATAAGGCTTAGAGAAACATATGTGAGTGGCTTCGGCGTTCCGGCTCTGATGGCAATCTTTCAGGACTTCTCAGGTAAAGCGAAGGAATCCGCTCTCGCCATTGCCAAGGCTCTTGGATGTACAAGAGCCGGTGTCCTCGAGACTACTTTCAAAGACGAAACTGAGAGCGACCTTATCGGTGAACAGACGGTTCTGGTTGGCGGGCTTATTGAATTGATCAAGGAAGGGTTCGAGGTCCTCGTCGAGAACGGTTACCCGCCCGAGCTCGCCTATTTCGAGGCATGCAACGAGGCTAAGCTGATAATGGACCTCATCTATCAGAAAGGCATTAGTGGAATGCTCAGAGCTGTCTCTGACACTGCGAAGTACGGCGGACTAACTGTGGGCTCGAAGGTGATTGACGAACACGTGAAAGAAAACATGAGAAAGGCAGTAAAAGACGTTCAGAGTGGACAGTTCGCCAAAGAATGGATAGAAGAACACAAATCCGGTGAGAAGAAGCTGAGGGCTCTCATGAAAGAGATCGAAGAACACCAGCTTGAAAAGGTTGGAAAGTTCATCCGCCAAACCTCTGGAATCGAAAAGTGACTGAAAAGCCGCGGGTGAAACGTAATAGGCATGAACATAGCCGAAAAGATTCTCGCTGCTGCTTCAAGGAGAAGTGAAGTTAAGCCAGGCGAAATTGTACAGGCAAGAGTCGACATGGCTATGGCCAACGAGATAACGGGCCCTTTAGCCATCCAAGCCTTCAAGCAGATAGGAGTCCCAAAGGTCTGGAACCCGCGTAGCATAGTGCTAGTTCTTGATCATCAGGTTCCCGCTGACACGGTGAAATCCGCGGAACTACACAGGATAATGAGGACTTTCGCTAAGGAGCAGGAGATCCCTTTGCTTTACGACGTAGGTTTTGGTGGAGTATGCCACCAAGTAATGGTTGAGAAAGGACACGTTCGACCCGGAGAACTTGTTGTCGGCGCAGACTCGCACACATGCACGTATGGTGCCTTAGGCGCTTTCGCAACGGGCATAGGCTCAACAGAAATGGCTGGGGTCTTCGCAACTGGCGAGATATGGCTGAAGGTTCCATCATCAATTAGGATAAACTTGGACGGATCGTTCTCAAGATACGTGACTCCTAAGGACCTGATACTTTACATGATTGGGAAGATCGGAGCAGATGGAGCCACATATAAGGCTATCGAATTCACCGGACCAGCAGTCCTACAGATATCAGTGAGCGGTCGGATGACCCTTTGTAATATGGCTGTTGAGATGGGCGCAAAGACTGGAATAATTAGCCCAGACGAGGTCACCTTGGCATACGTTGAAGAATGCACAAACAGGCCTTTCATGTTGCTGGGGAGTGACTCTGACGCCATTTATGAGAAGACAATCGACATCGATATCGGCGAGTTTGAACCGCAAGTTGCCTGCCCCCATTCCGTCGATAACGTCAAGCCAGTTAAGGA
>CAYURV010000101.1:0-4503 GCA_964447115.1 uncultured Candidatus Bathyarchaeia archaeon | reverse complement strand
GCGGATGTGCTCATCAACTTCGCCCACGGCAAGGGACACGGCTCATGCGGTTACGGAGGGTTATTTAAGAATCTGGCTCTAGGCGGCACAACAGGCACAATTAGACATCAGGAGCATGAGTTGGAAAAGACAGATGAGGGAGTCAAAAACTTCCAAGAAGGCATGGTGGATGTGGTTAAGGCTATTCTCTCCAATAAGAAGGGTAAAGCTCTTCACGTTGCTTGGCTCTTAGACATCGTTGAGCACTGCGACTGCGCACCCTTCGGAATGGTTCCATTCGTCCCAGACCTAGGAATAATCGCCTCGAAGGATATAGTAGCTGCAGAAAAGGCCAGCCTAGACCTGATAGACAAGGCGCCGCCGGTGCCCTGGTCTGTGGCAGACAAGTTTAGGCTGAAGGCTGGGGATAACAAGTTTCTCAAGATCCACGGAAAAGATCCATATATCCAAGTCTACGCAGCTGAAAAAGCAGGACTAGGCTCAACAGAGTACGAACTCGTTGAATTTTGAAAAGGCTTAAGAAGAAAAGAGCCTCCTTCAGCTACTGGGATTAGCTTTGCAGGTGCTAATTCTCTGCCTAGACATCAGCGAAAGCATGGCTTATGGTGAGCCGTCGAAACTCAACCAAGGCATCAATGCGGCTCATAAAGCTTTTCAAAGCCTTGGCCCAGATACGCCAACAGCGTTAGTCACTTTCGATACTACAGCCGAAGTCCGGTTGGACCTACAGCCGTCAAACCAAAAGAGAATTGAGGATGCGCTCTGCCAGTTAGTGCCGCGGGGAGTCACATGCATAGGAGAAGGATTGGGCGAAGCTGTCAACCTGATTGAGAAGAACGGATGTAAAGGCAAGGTCCTCCTTTTGACAGATGGTAGGGCCAACTTGTCGCAGAACCGAATGGGAGGATTCGAGGGCAGCCTTATGCTAGAAGAAGAGCTTGTGGAGATAGCAAGGCTAGCCTCGCAAAGAGATATGACGATCCATACCGTCGCTGTTGGCGAAGACGCCTTCACCCACACCCTTTCCACTATTTCTAGGATTGCCAAAGGCGGCTACTCGCCTGCAGAAGACTTCCAAGGATTTGCGCGTCAACTATTAAAAAGCCCAGATATCCTTGAGACGCGTGAGTTACATGTCTACGGTGTGCCAGCTGAACTACCTTCCGCTCAGCCCGCGTGGACCAAAGAATCTCAACTTGTGCATGTCGCCGTCGTCTCTCAAGGTCTATATGAAGCTTACCGAATCAATCACAGAGCCTTCCTGGTTAATCCCTCCAATGGAAGAGAAGCAAGAACAGCCCTGATCTCCGTCGAATCTGATCTGCTGGCTGATTACAGGCAAAGAAGACCTAAGACAGCGGAGAAGGTCGGAGCCGGCGTAGCCATCCTAGTTGACAGAAGCTACCGCGACTACCTGGCTTTAGGTGAGGACGCTGAGATCAAATTGATTGTTTTCTAGTTGGAAAATGCCTTACTGGTCGGGGTAGAAGACCGATGCCAGCGCTCCGTAAAGAACTGCGTCATCCCCCAAAGGCGTAATCTCGATCTCAGGCACACGGTTCCGAGCGTGGTCGCCTACACGCGCCCTTATCGGCTTGATGACTACGTCTCTGTTCTTCAAGGCTATGGCGCCTCCGACCGTTATGAGCGAAGGATCATAGGCATCGGTGACACAGGCAAACCCCACGGCGTTCAGCTCGCCTATTTTTTCCACAATTTCTCGTGAAAGCCGATCGCCGGCCTTTGCAGCGTCAAAAAGGATCTTCGCCGTCACCTGGGCCAAACTTGCTCCAGTATTCTTTACGAGAAGGCTATCCATCAGTTCTTCTGGTTGCTTCTGTCCGAGAATCAGTCTAACGTAGTTTGGTATGCCGTTTCCTGAACAGTAAGCTTCCCAATGGCCCCTCTTGCCACAGCCGCATAAGAGCCGTCCTTCGTAGTCTATCGTGAAATGACCTACCTCGTGGGCATTCCCGTCTTTGCCGACAAGCAGATGTCCGTTGACATATATGCCTCCCCCTATCCCTGTGCTGAGGGTAATGTAGACTAGGTTTTCGTGATCTTTGCCTGCTCCGAAGATTCTTTCTCCCACAACAGCCGCCGCACAGTCGTTCAAAAGATATGTTGGGAGCCTAAATGCGTTCTCCAAAGGCTCAACCAGAGGAACAAAATTGAAAGGTATGTTCGTCGGCTTCATCAAGCCGCCTTTTCTTATGTCCAGGGGGCCTGCGGAGCCTATGCCTATCCCTTTTATCCTCCTTGCTTTGGCTTCTCGGGCTTTTATAGAACGGACCATGTCTATTATTTGGCTGCCGACTCCTTCTGGGCCCTTCGTCTTCTCCGTCTCTTCCGAGAGTCTTGCAAGAACACGGCCTTCCTTGTCTCCCAGTGCGATCCTTATGTTTGTACCTCCCACATCCACGCCTATAGCTAGTTCCCCAACCATACGCATCAACCTCATCTATTCACTATTCATTGAGGCTTTTTTAAAATATGGTTTTTCCAATGGTTCTTGACGCTAGCGTTATAGTTTGGATACAGGACGTCTCTGACAGTTTTGGTCTTGCCTGCGACCATATATGAGGAAGACGAAATCGCAAACAATGGGCAAATCTTAAATTGGCTGGCGGCTAAACTAGCTCACAGAAACGGGAAAGGTGGTTGTCTCCATTGGAGTGTAAAGGCTTTGTTGACGCAGGTTCGACTTTGGGAAGACTGGACAGAAGGTGTTACGGGCAGTTCATAGAGCATCTAGGTGAATGCATCTACGGAGGAGTCTGGGTGGGCGAAAACTCGAAGATACCTAACGTAAGAGGCTTCCGAAAGGATGTGTTGGATGCCGTAAAGGAGTTAAGGCCTCCCATCGTGAGGTGGCCTGGGGGAAACTTCTCTTCTGGGTATCACTGGCTTGACGGGGTTGGACCAGTAAACCAGAGGTCTAAACGGTTCGACTTAGCTTGGGGGGCTGAAGAACCTAACACATTTGGGACAGATGAGTTTTTGGAATGGTGCAAGCTAGTCGGCACCGAGCCCTTCATCGTCGTCAACGCCGGGAACGGCAGCCCAGAGGAAGCGGCTGACTGGGTCGAATACTGCAACTCGGTATCTCAGACTCATTATGCTTCTCTTAGACGTAAATACGGCAGGCCGGAACCTTACGGAGTCAAGCTCTGGGGAATCGGTAACGAGCTGTATGGAAGATGGCAGGTTGGGTTCTGCGTAGACGGAGCAGAATGCTCAAGAAGAACCATCGAGTTTGCAAACGAGATGCGCAAGGTTGACCCCCAGATTGAACTTGTCGCGGTAGGATGTGAAGACCCCGACTGGAACCTTGAGATGGTTAAGAAAGCTGGCGAATACTTCGACTACCTGTCAGTCCACATCTACATCGGTGGCAAAAAGCCCTATAGAGAACTGGCAGCTGTCTCAGAGGACATAGAGCAGAGACTTAGAAATGTCTACGGCCTCGTGGAATCTGCAAGGCGAAGATACGGCGTTAATAAAGAGATAAAACTTGCCTTCGATGAGTGGAACGTTTGGTACCCCGAGGCCAAAGCTCCTTTACATGAGCAGGTTACAAGCGTGCAAGACGCTGTCTTCACTGGTTTAGTCTTAAACGTGCTTCACAGGCTCTGCAGGATTGTGCCCATAGGAGGCTTCGCTCAGACAGTCAACGTTCTACCCCTGATCATTGCCGCCAATGATGGAAGCATGACTTTGACGCCACAGTACCTAATCTTCAAAATGTATGCAGCCAACACCGGAAGCCTTGTGCTCAGGACATCTATGGATTCGCCTTCCTATATGTCTCAGGAGCGGAATGAGTACGTTCCTTTTGTTGATCTTAGTGCCACTTTCGCAGAGAAAAGTGACACTCTTTACTTACATGTCGTGAACAGACATGAAAGCGAGACCGCAGATCTTAGAGTAGCCTTTAGAGGCTTTAAGCCTAGGAAAGGGGTGCAACTTTACGTTGCAGGTGAATCCATTGAAGACAGGAACACTTTTAACGAGACTAATAGAGTCAGAATAAAGGAAGCCACTGTCAAGATCGAAAAAGGCGAAGTTCTCGCGTCGCTTGGTCCACACTCAGTAAATGTCATAAAGATTTCAGCATAACAGGAAAATGCTACCGGAGGGAGGCAAATCATAAGGATAGGTCTGTTGGGTTCCGGATTTGTTGCTACATTCTACATGAATGGACTGAAGGATGTGCCAGACCAAGAGGTCTCAATAGTCTATTCACGTGCGGAGGACCATGCGAAGTCCTTTGCCGCGAAATGGAATATACCCAAGTGGACCACAGACATAGTTAAAGTAGTAGAGAAGCCTGAAGTTGACCTGGTCATAATTGCTCTACCAAACTTTCTCCATAAAGAAGCATCAATGTTGACATGCAAATCTGGAAAGCATGTCGTGTGCACGAAGCCTCTTGCCAGAAACCCGAAAGAGGCGAAGGAAATGCTTGATGCGGTTAAGAAGGCAGGTGTTCTCCACGGTTAC
>CAYURV010000100.1:0-4564 GCA_964447115.1 uncultured Candidatus Bathyarchaeia archaeon | reverse complement strand
GTCTCCTTAACGTCCCAGTCATAGGAGTCAAGCAGCTCAAACCCGTTGCTCTCAAGATCTTGCCGTATCTCCGCCAGCGTGTAACATCTCAGTTTATGTGCTTCAGTGAAAGTTTCGGCAAGTCTACCCTCACGTATCACAAGAAAATGCATGTCTATGTTCAGAACGTTTGTTTGCGGATCGAAATTTGACTCTGACAGCCGATATAGGGTTAGGTTTTCGTCTTGCGACTTCACCCACGATTTGTATGGAGACTGTTTCAGTCCTCCGACGTTCCAGAACTCAAAGATGAACAGTCCTTCTCTGACGATGTGTCTGCTTAGGCCTGTGAAAAGGCTGACCAAGTCTTTATGTGTGAGGACGTAGCCGAACCCTCCGAACATGCAGATTGCGCAGTCAAAGTTTTTGTCCAACCTTAAGTTTCGCATGTCTTGGATAAGGAAATCTGCCTCGGTCTTTTCATTCTCGGCTTTCCTTTTAGCTACTGCGATCATGGTCTCCGAGATGTCTATCCCTGTGACTCCATAGCCGCGCCTTGAAAGGATCAATGCGTGGGAACCTGTGCCGCAGCCGACATCCAAAACGGTTTCTACGGTCTTTCGTGAGAATCTTGCGAAAAGCCTCTCCAACACACCACATTCTTTCTCGTAGTCCACAATCTCCCGGTAGATCAAATCATAATATTCGCCGAATCTTCCGAATGACCTCATAAAGGACCCCCAAACATGGAAGCACGTTTAGCTCGGATGAAAAATGAAACAGACTAGGAAATCACGCATGGCCTTTCTTTTCTTTGTAGCTTATTCGCCCTTTGCCTCTCGGATGAACTGTGTATAGACTCTTTCAACTCTTTCGGCTGCTGGACCTGAACCCTCAACCACTCCGTTCTCGGTCACTTTGACCCGGTCCATAACCCAGATGAAGCCTTCTTTATCATAGAGTTTAACCATCCTCGGGAAGACTCTTTCAAGCCTTTCAGCCAGCCCCTTCAAGTCGAAAGCCTTTTCGACAGAAAGTATCTGAGCGACGGTACTTCCACTCAACACCACTCTAGGGATGATTTTTCCATCTGGGTCCACAGCGTCGCCGAGGACGAGGCTTAGGTTGTCCGGGTTCACACCGATCAGCATTCCATTGTACGTCTTGTTGTTCACTGTGATGACGATGACCTGTCTATCCATCAAAGCAGAGACTTCGTTGGTGTATCTTCTTTGAGCCATAGACATCTAGATCAATCCAAGTCTATTTTTGGCAATCGGGCTTATTATCTTTCTGCATTAAATCCAGAAGGAGATGTCAGTGACCTTTATGCTCGATCTGTTGTTTTAGGAGCAGGATCGTGTCGGATGGCACGTCTCTTTTGACGACGAGGTTCGGCCCGATCCAGCTATTGCAGCCAACCTTCACTCCGGGCATGAAGAGTGTGCCGATGCCTGTCTTTACATTGTCGCCCATGATGACCCCCAGTTTCGCCCTACCGCTGTCAACGAGCTCACCTTTCACTTGCATCTTAACAGATTCGTTGTCGAACCTGAAGTTTGCCGAGATCGTTCCTGCTCCTAAATTGCATTTTTCTCCGATAATGCTGTCGCCGACGTATGAGAGGTGCCCTATATGAACACCATCCATTATGATGCTATTCTTCACTTCGCATCCATTTCCAATCCTGACCTTTCGCCCTATGCTTGTGCAGGGTCGAATGTAGCAGTTCGGACCGATATCACTATCTTCACCAATATACACTGGACCCTCGATGTAGGTGCCTGAGCGAATTCTAACTTCTTTATCCACATGAACTGAGCCAAGCAGATGGGCGCCTTCCTCAACCAAGCCTAGTACCTTGGGTTTGGCCTTCGTGAGCACACGGGTATTCGCGTCCAGAAGGTCCCAGGGCTTTCCAACGTCAAGCCAGTCTTCGACAGAAAGGTTTGCAGCCACCACTTTTTCCCCATCTTCTATAAGCATCCGGATCGAATCAGTTATCTCTTGTTCTCCTCTAGGCGAGGCTTCGGTTAGCCTTATCGCCTCAAAGATTTTCATGGAGAAGACGTATATCCCTGCGTTGATAGGCATGCCCACTGCGACCTCTGGAGAAGGCTTCTCAACAATCTCGACAACTCTGCCTCTTTCAGTTCTGATTATGCCGTAATGTTCAGGATGCTCAACTTGAAGAGTCGTCAATGTCGCGGCTGGCTTTGACTTTTTATGGCGGCTTAGAGCTGAACGGATTGCCTGAGGCGTTACCAGCAAATCTCCGTAGACGGCCAGAAAATCGTCCTTCACGCGGTCCTCGGCTAAGCTAAAAGCGTCAGCTGTCCCTTTAATCTCTTTTTGGTGGAGATATTCAATCTTCATGCTGAGGTTTGATCCATCCCCGAAATATTCCTTGATCTTCTCAGCTTTGTAGTGAACAACCATATGAACTTCTTTGATTCCGGCTTCACTTAGTGCGACAAGAACATGTTCTAGAAGTGGCTTCCCGCCTATCTGGATCATATGCTTCGGACGAGTAAACGTAAGCGGACGCAGCCTTTGTCCTTCTCCCGCGGCTAAGACAACTGCCTTCATTTCCTTCCATTTCCCCGTGGATGTTTAACTATCGCGCTTACTCTCTTACTCTTAGCAGTCTTTACTACAAGTCTAGCAGTTCTGGCGCCGAATCTTTTGCAGAGGTCCTTCTCCTTTCCGTCTGGAGCCCCAACTACGGCTAAACCGTAATGCTGAGCTTGCGGATTTCCCTGCACGATCATGCCGTGGATTAGCAGCGCTTGCAGGATTGAGAGGATCGTGGTCTCAGCACCAGAGGCTGTCCCTCCTGAAGACGTGAAAGCCGATCCAACCTTACCTTCAAGTCTGCCATGAAGCTCAACGCTCTTGTCTAAGAGTTCCTTTATCTTTCCGCTCATGCTTCCATAGTAGGTTGGTGACCCAATGATCACTCCGTCTGCCGCCATAAGGTCATCCAATGATACATCGTCAACCCGTTTGAGAACGCAGTTCACCCCTTTCACCTGCCTTACGCCCTCGGCTACCAAGGCGGCTGCTTTCTGGGTGTTACCGGTCCTCGAGTCATAAACAACAAGAACGTCGGGCATGTCTTCATTGCGCTCCTTGCCTTTGCACTTGAAATATTATTACATTACATCCTCATGTGCCTCTGCTATATATTAAATGCGCTTACATCGGACTGTCTTTCAGCCCGCTCTCAATTCGCACTCTTACGTCTATCCAGAAAACTGGCTACGGGCTGTTTCATCGAATTTGTCAAGAAAGTTATGAAAGTGGAGAAGAGTGCTCCAGCCGCGACATCCAAAGGGAAATGGAAGCCGGTATACACCACTGCAAACCCAATGAAGTACGAGAAGACGGCAAGAATTGTTCCGACTCGACGTTTCTCAAGAAGGACTGGAAGAGACAAACCAAAGGCAAGCATCATTGTTGTCGAAGGAAAAGAAAATGCGGTTGTATGCCAGAAACCGATGACCCGGGCTTCAGAGATGACTCGTGCAGCAGCTAGGAGCTCAGGCCTAGGTCTTTGCACCAGAAGTTTGATCAATGATCCTATTGTATAGGATAAGGCACCATTCGCGATAGACACTATTCCCGTCGCCTTGGACATGCTGTTCAGGGAAAAAAAGAGAGCAACCAATGTCAGAACATAGAAGACTGAGAAAAGAACCGGCGATACATATGTACATGCGAAGTCCAGTACAGGATTAGCAATATCTTGGTTTATGAGCTTGAAAAGTCCGTAATCCCCGATCGCAAAGTCTGTTATGAGCAACAGAACTGAGGGTGCCAGAACGCCGAGAATCGTTTTTAGCCTTCGCTGGTTCTCCAAGGCTTGAGCACTTCGGTTTGTCTCTCAGTCATATTGGGGTTTCTTACTATCCCCAAAGCCCGTTAAAAAGCCTTACGCCATTGGAAACTCTGGAAGAGTTAATATCCCGATAATATATTGATTACTAATTGAACATGCGTTATGGGCAAGGTCAGATATTGCTGTCTAACAGTTAGAATAGAGGATTAGCGAAGATGAGGGGGAAAGCGAAGGCATTCGAGTTTCTTGAGCACACTGCAGATGTGTACATAGCTGCTTACGGCAGAGACTTGGATGAAGCCTTCGAGAACGCTGCCTTAGCCATGTTCGAAACTATGACCGACACTGAAACCGTGAAGCCTAGTGTTGAAGAGACAGTTGAAGCCGAAGGATACGACAAGCAGTCCCTTTTTTACGACTGGCTAGAGCAACTCCTTATCCTTTTCGAGATAAAAAACCTGCTCTGCTCAAGGTTTAGGGTCCAGAGAATAGAGAAGACCGAGGAAGGCTTAAGGCTCAATGCAAAAGTCTACGGTGAACCGTTCGAGCCGAGGCGACATAAGCAGAAGGTTGGCATAAAAGCCGTCACCTATCATCGTATGGAAATTTTAGAAGGACCAAGAGGTGTAACCATAAAGTTCATACTTGACATCTAGAAAAGTATTATACGCAAAAGCTTACATAGTAACGTTGGGTGATTGAGTTGCTATATTGCACCAAATGTGGAGCCGAACTGCCAGAAGA